>NZ_JBYITD010000020.1:0-231206 GCF_057708945.1 Nonomuraea sp. bgisy101 | reverse complement strand
GCGCAAGGGATGGGGCGCCGCGCGAAGAGGTCAGCGGCCCTGGTTCGCCACGGCCTCGATCGCCGACTTGGCCGCCTCGGGGTCGAGGTACTCCCCGCCGGCGACCAACGGGTGGAAGTCCGCGTCGAGCTCGTACCGCAGCGGGATCCCCGTCGGGATGTTCAGCCCGGCGATCTTCTCGTCGGAGATCCCGTCCAGGTGCTTGACCAGCGCCCGCAGCGAGTTGCCGTGGGCGAAGACGATGACCGTGCGCCCCAGCGCCAGGTCGGGGACGATCGCGTCGTACCAGTACGGCAGCATGCGGTCCACGACGTCCTTGAGGCACTCCGTCCTCGGCATGAGCTCCGAGGGCAGCATCGCGTAGCGGGTGTCGCCCCGCTGGGAGTACTCGTCGTCGTCGGCGATGGGCGGCGGCGGCACGTCGTAGGAGCGGCGCCACAGCATGAACTGCTCCTCGCCGAACTCCTCGCGCGTCTGCGCCTTGTTCTTGCCCTGGAGCGCGCCGTAGTGGCGCTCGTTGAGCCGCCACGAACGCGTGACGGGCAGCCAGGCCAGGTCGGCGGCCTCCAGCGCGAGGTTCGCGGTGCGGATCGCACGGTTCAGCACGCTGGTGTGCACGACGTCGGGCTTGATGCCCGCCTCGACCAGCAGTTCGCCGCCCCTGCGGGCCTCCTCCTCACCCTTGGGTGACAGCGGGGCGTCCACCCATCCGGTGAACAGGCCCTTGACGTTCCATTCGCTCTCACCGTGCCGTACAAGCACCAAAGTCGCCATGCGGACAAGCCTAGCGAGCGGGCTCGCGTGCCACACCACACAGGAAACAGGGCCCCGCGTCCTTGAACGGCGCGAACTCCGGGTTGTCGCAGCGGGATGTGCGTGGCCGCCTTCGGCCTGGTGATCAGGAAGCGGGTGGTGCCGCGTCCTGAGGCGACCGATCAGGAAGCGGGTGGTCCCGCGTCCGGAGGCGACCGATCAGGAAGCGGGTGGTGCCGCGTCCTGAGGCGACCGATCAGGATCGGCGAACCGGGCGAACGCCCGCAGGTTGGCCAGCGACTCGCCGCGCTTGGCCCGCCACTCCCACTCCCGCCTGATCGAGGAGGCGAAACCGAGCTCCAGCGCCCGGTCGAACCACTCGTCGGCGTAGGTGAGGACGCAACCGAGCACGGTGTCGATCTCCTCGTCGCCGACGGCCGACAGCGGGATCCTGCCGACGAGGTAGACGTCGCCGACGGGATCGACGGCGAAGTGCACGCCGTACATGCCGCCGTTCCTGCTCAGCAGCCACTTGTAGAACTCGGCGTGGTTCTCGTCGGGCTGCCGGCAGAAGAACGCCTCCACGTGCAGGGCGTGGTCGCCGACGATGAGCCAGGTCATCGTGGCCAGCTTGTGCTGGCCGGGCAGCTTCACCAGGAACGCGCCCTCGCGGGGCTCGTCGTAGGAGACATCGGCTGCCTTGAGCGCGGCTTCGACCACTTCCCTCATACGGCAAGCCTAGACATGGCGTGCAGATGCGACACCGCACCGCCGTAGACGTCCATGAGCCGCGCCGCCGTGGCCGACCAGCCGAACGCGTTGGCGTGGGCCCTGGCCCCCTTCGACAGCTCGTCCCGCCAGAGCGGCTCGGTGACGAACCTGCGCAGCACCCGCGCCCAGTCGTCGGGGTCGTGGCCGTCGACGAGCACCCCGGAGACCCCGTCGCGCACAGCGGTGCGCAGCCCGCCCACCGACGCGGCCGCCACCGGCGTGCCGCACGCCTGCGACTCCAGCGCGACCAGGCCGAACGACTCGCTATAGGAGGGCACGACCGTCACGTCGGCCGCGCGGTACCAGTCGGCGAGCTCGCGCTGAGGCGCGGGCGGCACCAGCCGTACGACGTCGGAGATACCGAGCTCCGCCGCCATCTCGGTGAGGATCGACGGGCGCGCGAGGCCGTTGCCCGAGGGCCCTCCGACGGCGGCGACCACCAGGCGATCGCGCAGCGAGGGGTCCTCGATCAGCATCCTGGCCGCGGCGCGCAGCAGCACGTCGGGGGCCTTCAGCGGCTGGATCCTGCCCACGAACAGCAGCACGTGGGCGTCCTGCGGCAGGCCGAGGCGGTGGCGCGCGGCGCCCTGGGAGGCGGGCTGGAAGACGGTCAGGTTGACGCCCGGGTTGACGACGGCGACGTGGTCGGCCGGCGCGCCGTACAGGTCGACGAGCTCGCCGGCCTCGGCCTCCGTGTTGGCGACCAGGCGGTCGGCGACCTCCACGACCTGCTCCTCGCCGAGCACCCGCGCCTGCGGTTCGGGCTTGTCGTCCTCCGCCAGGAGCAGGTTCTTCACCTTGGCCATCGTGTGCATGGTGTGCACGAGAGGAACGCCCCACCGCTCCTTGGCCAGCCAGCCGACCTGGCCCGACAGCCAGTAGTGGGAGTGGATGAGGTCGTAGTGGCCCGGCTCGTACATCGCCTCGGTGCGCAGCACGCCTGACAGGAACGCGCACAGCTGTCCCGGCAGCTCGCGGCGGTCCAGTTCCTCATAGGGACCTGCGGTGATGTGCCTGACCAGCACGCCAGGTGCCAGCTCCGCCACCGGCGGCAGATCGCGGGCCGTCTGCCTGGTGAAGATCTCCACCTCGACGTCCAGCTGTGCGAGTCGCTTGGCGGTCTCGACGATGTAGACGTTCATTCCGCCGGCGTCGCCGGTGCCCGGCTGGTCCAGCGGAGACGTGTGCATGCTCACCGTCGCGACCCTGTTGACGCGTCGCCTCAACAGACATCACCTCCAGAGCGTTTATAACTGGCAAGAACATTCCGACATTCCCCGACGCAAGATCAGCTTTCGCCGCCCTGGCAGGATGGGCCCATGACGAAGACGGCAGTGGTGACCGGTGCGAGCAGCGGGATCGGGGAGGCGACCGCGCGGCGGCTGGCCGCCGAAGGATACGAGGTCGTGGCGGGTGCCAGGCGCAGGGATCGGCTCGACAAGCTGGCAGCGGAGGTCGGCGGCATCACGCCCGTGACCCTCGACGTCACCTCCCAGGAGTCGGTGGACGCGCTCGCGGCCGCGCTGGAGCGGTGCGACGTTCTGGTCAACAACGCCGGCGGCGCGCTCGGCGTGGAGTCGGTGGCGGAGGGGCGTGTCGAGGACTGGCAGCGGATGTACGACACGAACGTGCTCGGCTCGCTGCGGGTCACGCAGGCGCTGCTGCCGAAGCTGGTCGAATCCGGCGACGGCGTGCTCGTGATGCTGACCTCGACCGCCGGACTGGTCTCCTACGAGGGCGGCGGCGGGTACGTGGCGGCCAAGCACGCGCAGACCGCCATGGTGGAGACGCTGCGGCTGGAGCTCGTGGGGCAGCCGGTCAGGATCGTGGAGATCGCGCCCGGCATGGTGCGCAGCGAGGGCTTCGCCGTGACCCGCTTCCGCGGCGACGCCGAGGCGGCCGCCAAGGTCTACGCGGGCGTCGAGAACCCGCTCACCTCCGACGACGTGGCCGACGCGATCGCGTGGAGCGTGACCAGGCCCGCGCACTTCAACGTCGACAGGATGGTCATCCGCCCCCGCGCCCAGGCCGCCCAGCACAAGGTCCACCGAGTCACCTCCCCATGAAGAACGTGGCGGTTCCATGAGCCCGTCCTCCGCCGGCCGGCCGGTCGGCAGCGTCACCAGGGGGACGACCGGCGTCAACAGGCTGCGTCGCGCGGACAGGTGGCTCACCGCCGTCCACGGCCGCCTGCTGCGCGCCACCGACCGCCCCCTGGTGGTCGACCTGGGGTACGGCGCGTCGCATACGACGACGCTCGAGCTGTTCACCCGCCTGCGACGGGTGTCGCCCTCGGTGGAGGTCGTCGGCATCGAGATAGACCCTGCCCGCGTGGCGCTCGCCAAGCCCTACGAGCGTGAAGGGCTGTCGTTCGCGCTCGGCGGCTTCGAGCTTCCCGTCCCCCGGCCGCCCACGGTGATCAGGGCCTTCAACGTGCTCAGGCAGTACGGCGAGGCGGAGGCGTGGCACTACTGGGACGTCCTCGCCTCGCGCCTGGCTCCTGGCGGGATCGTCGTGGAGGGGACCTGCTCGGAGATCGGGCACCGGGCGGTCTGGGCGTGCCTGTCGGCCGAAGGGCCGCTGACGCTGACGCTCTCGGCCAGGTTCAACGCCTTCGAGCGGCCGTCCGACCTGGCCGACCGGCTGCCCAAGACGCTCATCCACCGCAACGTCCCCGGCGAGCCCGTCCACGCCTTCCTGCGCGACTTCGACAGGGCGTGGGCGGTGGCCGCGCCGTACGGGGCGCATGGGTTGCGGCAGCGGTGGCTGAGGGCCGTCGAGATCCTCGCGGGCGGCTGGCCCGTCCACCGCGTGGCGCCGCTGGGCGGCACCGCCAGGTGGCGGCTGGGTGAGCTGTCGATCCCCTGGTCGGCCGTCCATCCGGTCGGCGGATAACCTTCCGCCCATGCCGCGTTTCGTGATTTCTCCCGAAATTTCGCCCGAGCTCTTCGACGACCTGCTCGACTGCTGGGTCGACGTGACGAACGCGGGCGGTGCGGTCGGATGGGTGCCGCCCGTGTCGGCCGACGACATCAGGCCCACCGCCACCACGACGCTCGCCGCTTGCGCCGACGGCGGCCCCGACACGCTGGTCGTCGGCTTCGATGACGACGGGCGGGTGACCTGCTGGGCGGTCCTCGTCTCGACGGGCCACTCGCTCATGACGCACTGGCGGACCGTGATGCGGGTCATGGTGCACCCCAAGCACCAGGGCGAGGGCTACGGCGGCGAGCTCATGCGGGCCGTGGCGGAGGCGGGCACGCGGCTGGGCCTCGAGTCGCTGAGGCTGACGGCCAGGGGCGGTCTCGGGCTCGAGCAGTTCTACGCCAGGCACGGCTACCGCGAGGTCGGCCGGGTGCCGCGCGCCATCAGAGTGGCGGAGGGCGACGACCGCGACGAGATCTACATGGTGACGTTCCTGCCCGAGAACGCGTGACGTCCCTCTCATCGGCGGCCCGGATCTCAGCTCGACAGCCTGTAGTACTACGCTGGTACGTGTGAAGGGTCTTGGCGAACTCGAACGCAGCATCATGGACATCCTCTGGGCGCAGAAGGTCCCCCTGACCGCCCGTGAGGTCGGCAGGCTCATAGAAGACCGTGACCTGGCCCCCACCACCGTCATGACCGTTCTCGACCGGCTCACCCGCAAGGGCTTCCTCGAGCGGACCAGGGACGGCAGGGCCTGGAGATACGAACCAGCCGAAACCCGTGACAGCTACGTCGCCGAGCTTATGCTGGAAGCATTGGACATGACGGGCGACCGTTCGGCCGCCCTCACCCGATTCGCCCAGGCCGTCTCTGGAACCGAGGCGGAGATCCTGCGCAAGGCGCTCACGGAGCTGGAGGACGAGTGATCACGGCGGCGGCGTTGGCAGCGCTCGCCGCGGCATGCGCGATCGGCGCCTGGCGCTTCACCGCCGCGCGCTGGACCTTCCGCGCTCCTCGCCTCGCCATCGCCCTGTGGCAGTCGCTCGGCGTCGCGTGGGGCCTCGCCAGCACCGGTGCGCTGCTCGCCTTCGCCGTCATGCCGTACGACAGGGGCGTGATCCAGGGACTGGTCGCCTTCGCCGCCGGTGAGGCGCCGCACGAGCGGTGGGACCTGCTCCACGCGCTCGCGATGATCGCGGGGCTCACCATGCTGGCCGTCCTGGTCGTCGTCCTGCTGGCCGCGGGCGTGCAGACGCTGCGCGCCAGGCGCCGCCACCGCATGCTGCTCACGCTGATCGCCCGCGAGGAGCCGCGCATCCCCGGTGTGCGGGTCCTCGACCACCCCGGCGCCGCCGCCTACTGCGTTCCCGGACTGCGCTCGCACGTCGTGGTCAGTTCGGGCACGCTCGAACTGCTGTCGGAGGACGAGCTGACCGCGGTGCTCGCCCACGAGTCCGCCCACGTCCGCGAGCGCCACGACCTGGTGCTGCTGCCGTTCGGGGCGCTGCGCAGGGCGCTGCCTTTCTCGAAGGTCGCCCGTGATGCGCAGTCGCAGGTCGAGCTGCTGGTCGAGATGGCCGCCGACGACAGGGCCCGCCGCTACTGCTCGCCGCGCCGCCTGGCCACCGCCCTGCTCAGGTTCGGTACGGCAGGCGCCGTCCCTGCCCCTCAGGGCATGCTCGGCGCCGCCCACTCCCAGGTGATGGCCAGGGTCGACAGGCTGATCAAGCCGACCCCCGAGCTGTCGCGCTCGCGGCGCTACGGTCTGGTCGCGCTGAGTGTGACATTGGCCACGTCTGCGCCCTTCCTGTGGGCGCTGCCCTTCTGACCTCACGATTCGCTGCTTGCAGCTGTTAGCTACTCCGTTTGCAATTGCAAGCACCTTGGGTGCAGACTATCGGTATGGCACTACCCAAGGTCGGATCGATCGGCGAATACATCCGCGAGCAGCGGCAGCAGGCGAAGATCTCGCTGCGCCAGCTCGCGGCGGCGGCAGGGGTCTCCAACCCCTACCTCAGCCAGATCGAGCGCGGACTGCGAAAGCCGAGTGCCGAGATCCTGAACCAGATAGCCAAGGGCCTGCACATCTCGTCACAGGCGCTCTACGTGCAAGCGGGACTGATCGAGGACCGCGAACCGCCGAGCGACGTGATCGCCTCGATCAGGGCCGACAACCTCATCACCGAGCGGCAACGCCAGGTGTTGATCGACATCTACGAGTCGTTCCGCAAGGAGAACCGCGCCGAGGACGAGCAGACCTCCCAGAAAGCTCATCCCCAGCGCGACTCCGAAACGGACGACGAGCAGCCGCTGCCAGAGGAATTTCTCGCCGCGCTCGCGCCTTTTGCGGCGGATCCACCCAGCTCCTCGAACAACGGCACCGTCACCCAGGAAACCAAGGAAGGTTAACCCATGACGCTCGCCACCGAGGTCAAGAAGCTCACCGAGTCCAAGCCGTTCTACGCCGTCGCCGGGGCCGGCGACTACGCCGTCGAGAAGCTCCGTGAGCTGCCCGAGCAGCTGCTGAAGCTGCAGTCGCGCCGCTCCGAGATCGCCAAGGAGCTGCCGGAGAAGGCGCGCGAGGCCCGCATCAAGGCCGAGGGCTTCGCCCGCGAGTTCCCCGAGAAGGCGCGCGACTACGCCGACCACCTCGGCACCAGGGCCACCGAGGTCTACGAGGAGTTCGCCAACCGCGGCCGCAAGGTCGTCAGCAAGGTGAGCGGCGAGGCCGCGCTGGAGCTGGAGGAGGTCTCCGAGGCCGCCGAGCCGCCCGTCGCCACCCCGGTCAAGAAGACCACCCGCACCACCAAGGCCACCCCGAAGGCCTGACCACGCACCAGGAACCCCCGCCCGATCTCCTCGGGCGGGGGTTCCGCCGTATCTCCGACTCTCCAGACGGCGGGGCTTCGCCGTATCTCCAACCCTCCAGACGGCGGGGGTTCCGCCGTATCTCCAACCCTCCAGACGGCGTGGGCTCCGGCGTTTCCCCGGATCTCTCCGGTACACCGGCTCCGGCGTTTCCCCGGATCCTCCGAAACGCCGGCTCCGGCGGTTGCCCAGGCCCTTTGCCGGGAAAGGGCCGCGGGCAGGCTGGGGTACGGGGGACGTCGTGACGGCGGGGAGCGGAGTCCCGCCGGGCGGCGCGCCCGCGGTGGAGGGGACCCCGTGACCAGGCAGGCGCCAAAGGGGGCTGGCCGTACGGAAACAGGTTTGAGGGTGAATGGATTAGGGTGGGTTGCGACATCGCGGCATTGGGCGGAGCGGACATGATCACCTTTGGCCTTGACCTCATCTTCGCGATTCTCGCGATCATCGCGTTCGGCATGTCGGTTTGGGCGCTCGTCCACGCCCTTCGCACCCCGACCAACGCCTTCATCGCGGCGGGCAAGCTCCAGAAGAAATGGTGGCTGCTGATCCTCGGCCTCGGCACGCTGTTCGCGTTCGCCACGGCATGGGGCTACTTCGGCGCCAGCGGTCTGGCGCGGCTCAACATCTTCGCGATCGCCTCGGTCATCGCGGCCGGCGTCTACCTCGCCGACGTCAAGCCCGCGGTGCAGGGCATGGGCAAGGGCGGCAACAACGGCCCCTACGGGCCCTGGTGACGGCCGTGCCGACCCGTTGACGCCTGACTGAGGACCGGCCCGGCCCCAGACATGTCTGGCCGGTCCGGGTGGTGTGGCGTGCGCCGGTGTTTGCTACCCTGGCATTTAACTTGAACTTCAAGAGGGTTGAATGTCAAGAGAAATGATCGGCCCCGAGATGCAGGCCTTCCAGGCCGCCGTCGACGACTTCGACACGGCCGCGGCCCGCGTGCTGGGCATCAACAGGACCGACACCCGGTGCCTGGAGATCCTGCTGCAACACGGCGAGATCACCCCCGGCATCCTGGGCCCCGCGCTCGGCCTGACCACGGGCAGCGTCACGGCCATGCTCGACCGGCTGGAGAAGCTCGACTACCTGACCCGCTCCCCCGATCCCCAGGACCGCCGCAAGGTGGTGGTCAGGCCCACCGAGAAGATCATCACCAAGGCGCAGGAGCTGTACGGCCCCTTCATCGTCGAAGGTGAGGCGATCCTGTCCCAGTACACCGACGAGCAGGTCGACGCGATCACCCGGTTCCTGCGGGAGTCACGCGAGCTCTACGAGCGCCAGATCAAGAGGGCACGGGAGTGGCCCGCAGCGCGCTGACCAGCCACTGCGCCAGCCTGACGTGCCCCGCCGCCGTGGGGTGCACCCCGTCGGGCAGCAGCACGGCCGCCCGGCCGCCCGAGGTCCAGCGCTGCTTGAGCGGGTCGAGGAAGGTGACGCGCTCGCGGCCGGCCACCTCGGCGAGCGCGTCGCGCACCACGTAGGCCTGGCGCGGAGCGCCGTCCATCCAGATGGGGCCGATCATGACGATCCTGGTGTCCGGCCAGTGGGCCTTGACGGACCAGACGAGCCTGGCGGCGGCCTGCCGTACCGTGGGGCCCGTCCACCTGCGATCGTTGTGGCCGCCGGAGATGACCAGCAGGTCGGGGGCGGGCCGCCAGGCCAGCTCCGCCACGTACGACTGTTCGAAGGTGCGCCCCACCCTGCCCTGGTTGACGAAACCGGTGCCGCCCGCGCCCGCGACCACCGGCTGCCAGCCGAGCCGTCTGGCGGTCTCGGTGGCGTAGGTCTCCCACGTCCGCACGGGCCCCGAGCCGACGGTGAAGCTGTCGCCGACGAACATGATCACCGGCACCGCCTTCTGTACGGCGGGCACGCGCGCGGGCGGTCGCGAGGCGGCAGCGCTGTTGCACCCCGCAATAGCGGGACAAATCCCGATTATCGTGGCGGCTGATGCGAGCAGACGACTACGCAGCACGCCGCGCATGACCACCTCAGGGGGCTTTAAGCTGCCGACATGACCTTCGATCTCCACGGGCGCACGCAACGGCTCGAACTCTCCGACCAGAACCTGCGCTCTTTCGAGGCGGTCGTCCTGGACTCGACGCCAGAGGGGATCGTCTTGAGCAAGTCGGCATTCTATCCGGGCGGCGGCGGCCAGCCGGCCGATCACGGAGTTCTTCTCTGGCAGGGGGTGGAAACCAGGATCGTCGGGGTGCGCAAAGGCGACGATCTCCACCTGATCCCGGCAGAAGGCGACCCTGTTCCCCCTGTGGGCACCGTCGTCGCCGCGGCCGTGGCCGACGATCGGCGCTCGGCGCTGATGCGTACCCACTCGGGACTCCACGTGCTGTGCGGGGTGGTCTTCCGCGACTACGGCTCGCTGGTCACCGGCGGCAACATGGAGGAGTTCTCCGCCAGGATGGACTTCAACCTGCCCGAGGTGCCGCCGGGCTTCAAGGAGGCGGTCGAGGACGCCTGCAACGCCGAGATCGCCGCCGACCGGCGCATCGACGTGCGGGTGCTGCCCCGCGTGGAGGCCTTCGCGATCCCCGACATCATCCGCACCGCCACCAACCTGGTGCCGGAGACCGTGGAGGACGTCCGCATCGTCGACATCGTGGGCCTCGACACCCAGGCCGACGGCGGCACGCACGTCGCCTCGACCAAGCAGATCGGCCGGATCAAGGTGGCGAAGATCGAGAGCAAGGGCAGGGGCTTCCGCCGCCTGCGGATCACGATCTCCGACTGAGCCAGTCGGCCACCTCGCCGAACCCGTTGCGCCTGGCCGCGCCCGCCGCGTCCAGCGGCTCCCAGTCGGGCACCCAGGCGGGGTCCGCGCCCCGGCGCAGGAGATACTCGGCGATGTCGCGCTGCCCTCCGTGCGCGGCGCACCAGAAGGCCAGATCCAGGTCGTACGGCTCGGCCATGCGATCCAGCAGCCCCAGCGCCGCCGCCTCATGCGCCTCCACGGACGCGCCCCGCTCGACCAGGCGCCGCGCGCTCTTCCACTGCGCGAAGGCCACCGCGTCGGCGATCGGCGAGCCGCCTCCGATGACCGCTCCCGTGGCCTCGATGTCGGCACCCGCGTCGAGCAGCGCGTCGAGCGCTTCGACGTCGTCGTTGCTGGCCGCCCAGTGCAGCGGCGTCTCGGTGTGCGGGCCGACGAAGCGGGCGTTGACGTCCGCCCCGTGCGTGACGAGCGTCGCGATCGTCCGCGCCACCGCGGGGAAGTTGCCCGGCCAGTCGGTGGCCACGTGCAGGAGCGAACGCATCGTCCCGTCGTCGCCCTCCAGCCACTCGCGGGCGAGCCCCTGGTGCTCGGTCAGCAGGCGGTCGAGTTCGGCGGTGTCACCGGCGTGGATGGCCGCCACGACGGCGACGGCGATCGGGTCGTCAACGTCCATGGCGTCCATCCTCGATCATCGCGGCCAGACCGTCGAGGTGCAGCCTGAGTCCGACCTCGAAGATCTCGTCCAGATCCAGGTCGTATCCGCCGTCGAGGGTGTCCAGCACCCTCGCGAACGCGGGATAGGCGCCCGACGCGGCGAGCTCCACGAGCCTCGGCTCCTGAACGTCCATCCACTCCTCCTCCGACATGCCGCTGGCCTCCTCGGCCTGGGCCTCGCGCTCCAGGTTGGCCGCCAGCCCCTGGAGGTAGGCGTAGAACACGACATGCACGTTGAGCGTCATGACCGGGTCGAGGCCGAGCCGTTCGAGCGCGCCGAGCACCCGGTCGGCGTGGATCGCCAGGTTGGGCAGCGCCAGCGGCCGGTTGAGCGAGGTGACCTGCCCGAGCCACGAATGACGTTTGTGGAGCGCCCACATGGTGCGCGCGGCCTCCTCAAGCCCCGCCCGCCAGCTCGCAGGGTGCCGGTCGGGATAGACCAGCGAGCCGTAGACCGTGTCGGCCATGAGCAGGATCAGCTCCTCCTTGCTCCCGACGTACTTGTAGGGCGACATGGGCGCCACGCCCAGCTTGGCCGCGACGCCGCGCATGGTCAGCGCGCCCAGCCCCTCGGCGTCGGCGATCTCGATCGCGGCCCGCACGATCCCTTCGCGGGTCAGCTCCCCGGAGGGCGCGGCGGCGAAGCCGGGGGTGGCCACGATCGTGCCTACACGCGGCTTCGCCTGGACGATCCCCTGCTGCTGCAACGTGTTCATGGCCTTGGTCGCGGTCGCCAGGGCCACTCCCCACCGCTTGGCGACCTGCCGGACGGGCGGCAGCCGGTCGCCCGGCTTCAGCTTCCCCGTGGCGATGCGGCGCTTGATGTCTTCGACGATTTCCAGATATGGCGACTGCACTAGTACACAATACACCGTACATTCAGAGCATGACGAACATCCTGATCTCCGGTTCCAGCATCGCGGGCCTCACCCTCGCCCACTGGCTGCGCCGCCACGGCCTCCACCCCACCATCGTCGAGCGCGCCCCCGGCCTGCGCCCCGGCGGCCAGGCCGTCGACGTGCGAGGAGCGGCGTTCACGGTCGCCGAGCGGATGGGCATCGCGGACGAGCTCCGCCGGGTCCGCACCACCTGGCGCGGCATGTCGATGCTCGACGGCGACGGCAACGAGATCATGCGCGACACCGAGGGCACGTACAGCGGCGGCCGGTTCGACAGCGGGGACGTCGAGCTGCTCAAGGAGGACCTGACCCGGATCATCCGGGACGGGCTGGACGGCGACGTGGAGTTCGTCTTCGGCGACTCCATCACCTCGATCGGCTCCACAGGCGAGGTCACCTTCGAGAACGGCGCGCCCCGCCGCTTCGACCTGGTGATCGGCGCCGACGGCCTGCACTCCAACGTCCGCCGCCTGACCTTCGGCGAGGAGTCGCGGTTCATCCACCACCTGGGGATGCACCTCTGCATCTTCACCACCGACAACCTGCTGGGACTCGAGGACTGGCAGATCTGGATGAGGGACGGCGACGCCGGGCTCGGGCTGTTCCCCGTGCGCGGCAACACGGAACTGAAGGTCAACCTGGGCTTCGGCGGCCAGCCCTTGGAGTACGACCACCGCGACATCGACCAGCAGAAGCGGCTGGTCGCCGAGCACTGCGGCGACCTGCGGTGGGAGGCGCCGAGGCTGCTGGAGGCCATGTGGAAGTCGACCGACTTCTACTTCGACGCGATGGCGCAGATCAAGATGGACCGGTGGTCGCAGGGACGGGTCGCGCTGGTGGGTGACGCGGGCTACTGCGCCTCGCCGATGTCAGGCCAGGGCACCAGCCTGGCCATGGTGGGGGCGTATGTCCTGGCCGAGGAGCTGGGCAGGTCGGTGGACGGCGGCTTCGACCGCTACGAGCAGCGGATGCGGGGCTTCGTCGAGCTCAACCAGGCGCTCGCCACCGAGAACCCCGGAGGCCCCGCCTCCGACGAGTCGGTGGAGAAGGCGAAGAACGCCATCACCCTATGACACCCGGGCTCCCCCGGGTTCGAACGCCGGGGGAGACCAGGCCGATGCCCGAGGTACTCGGGCGGAGCGGCTCAGAGGGAGCGGAACTGGCGGGTGGAGGAGATCGCCCCCGAGGTCGTGGTCGTGAACGTGCGCATCGACCCCGCGAACTTCGACAGGTCCCACTCCGCGGGCCCGTGGTACCAGTACAGGTTGTCGGCCTCCTGCCCGTTGCCCGTCACCGAGGCGACCACCCGGGACCAGTGCTCCACCCCGTCGAAGATCACCGCGTACGGCAGGTAGCGGGAGAACAACTCGACCCTGTGCTGCTCGGGCACGCTGCCGAGGTCGCCCGTCAGCAGGTACTGCCGGAACCCGAGCGTGTGGGCCAGCGCGGCCGAGCCCTTGGCGGTCTTGGCCGGCATCGACTGCCCGCCCACCGCCATGGCCGCCCCTGCGATGATGACCGCCAGCCCGAGCAGGCCGTACGTGGTGAACCAGGCCAGCGCCACCGTCGCCGCGACGCCCACGAAGCAGAGGACGACGCCGATGGTGGTCCACCTGGTGCGGACGGCGTCGGGACGGCGGGCGAACCAGCCCTGCCGTACGACGTCGGTGTAGAGGGCGTCGCGGACCTTGCCGAGGTGGGCGTGGAAGGAGCCGGACAGTTGCGACAGCAGCACCGTGTCGCGCCCGTCGAAGATCGCGTCGTACAGCGCCCGCTCGTACGGCATGAGCGAGCCGACGGGCGCGTTCGGCAGCCTGACCAGCAGCCAGTCGGGGGCGTCGTAGGCCTGGCGGGGCTGCTCGTCGATGCGCAGGTAGCCGCGCACCGCCAGGTCGACGATGGTGGCGGTGACGTCGATCACGTCGGCCTGCTCGTCGATCAGCGTGCCGATCTGGCCGGGCCGTACCCCGTCGGGCGGGGTGAAGTGGCCGTCCTGGACGGCGGCGACCGCGCCCTGCTCGTGGCCGACGACGCGGGCGTCGCGACCGCGGGTCCACCACAGCAGGCCCAGCCCGCCCAGCAGCAGGACCAGCAGGCCCGCCAGCGCGCCGCCCGTCACCAGGTCCACCGTGAAGGCGGAGGCCAGCGTCCAGCGCCGCTCCAGGATGGGCTCGCCGCCGCTGGCGCCCTTGGGGAAGCCGACGACGACGGTCAGCGCCTGGCCCGCGTTGAGCCGTTGCTGCTCGAAGTCCGCGCGCGAGCCCGTGTGGTCCATGGACGCGGAGGTGCAGCCGATCGCGGAGGTCAGGTCGCCCGCGAAGCACGAGAGGTTCTGGATCGAGGCCGGGCCCGTGACCTTGACCGTGGCCTTCTCCACGGGGGCGTCCCAGCCGCCGACGGCGAACCAGCGCAGCTCCTCGTTGCCGCCGGCCTGGGTGACGGCGCCGGTGACGTCGTAGGTGACGGTGCCGTCGCCCTTCATCGTGAGCACGTCGCCCGAGAGCGTGCCGCCCTTGACGTTGGAGATCCGGTAGAGCCGGTCGAAGGAGTCGTCGAAGCGGGTGCGGCTCAGGAAGGTCCGCCTGACCTCGCCGCCCGCCCCACTGATCTTCTCGCTCACGTGGAGCACGCCGCCCTTGCCGAGCTCCATCGTCACCTCGTCGGTGAGCGCCCCCGATGGCGCCGTCATGGGGAGCGCTCCAAGCAGGAGTACGGCCAAGGCGACCCTGATACCCGTCATGGCGGCCGATCGTAGCGGTTGGCGCAGACGCTCTGAATGGGTAGGCCCTGACCAGGGGGAATGTGATGGTTCGGGGATTGTCGGCACACCACGGCGCCGGGCGGCGGCCCTGTACGCGCGGCCGCGGACGAGGTTTCATCGTCGGTACGCCGGGAGCGCGCGTCTCCTGGGCCGCGCCCACGCAGGAGGTGTGCTGATGGCACTGCCTTCCTACGAGCCGATGCTCGCCAAGCCCGGATCGCTGCCGGTCGCCGGCGAGTGGGCCTACGAGATGAAGTGGGACGGGGTCAGGGCCCTGGCCTACGTCGAGGACAGGGCGGTCCGCCTCATCTCGCGCAACCACAAGGACATCACCGTCGCCTACACCGAACTGCTCATGCTGGGCGGCGCTGTGGGCGGCCACGACGTGGTCCTCGACGGCGAGATCGTCGCCTTCGACGCCTCGGGCAGGCCCTCGTTCGGCGCCCTGCAGCCGCGGATGCACCAGCGCAACCCCGTGAAGATCGCCGAGCTGGTCAGGTCGGTGCCGGTGACGTTCATGCTGTTCGACCTGCTGCACATCGACGCGGTGAGCGCGGCCGGCCTGCCGTACACGGACAGGAGACTGCTACTGGAGGAGACGGTCACGCCGGGGGCGCGCTGGCAGGTACCCGTGTGGTTCCGCGGGGCGGGCACGGAGGCGGTGGAGGCGAGCAAGTCGCTCGGCCTCGAAGGCGTGGTGGCCAAGCGGCTCGGTTCGCCCTACCGGCCGGGGCAGCGCTCGGCCGACTGGACCAAGGTGAAGAACTTCAAGAACCAGGAGGTCATCATCTGCGGCTGGAAGCCCGGCGAAGGAAGGAGGGCCGGGATGATCGGCTCCCTGCTGCTGGGTGTGCACGACGAGAGCGGCCGGCTGGTCTTCGCGGGGCACGTGGGGACCGGATTCACCGATCGCGCGCTGGCCGACTTGGGCGCGCGGCTGCGACCGTTGGAGAGGCCGGATCCATCGGTGCTCGGGGTGCCGCCCGAGCACGCGCGCGGCGCGCACTGGGTGGAGCCGGTCATGGTCGGGGAGGTCCGCTACGCCGAGTGGACGGCGGACGGGCGCATCAGGCACCCCTCGTGGCGCGGGCTGCGGGAGGACAAGGGGCCGGAGGACGTGCGGATCTCTCAGGCCTCGTGAAGGATCGGCCAGACCTCGACCTGGTCGGCGGGCAGCTCGGCGGCGAGTTCGAGGGCCCGCTCCTCGCTGTCGACGTCGAGGAGGTACCAGCTGGCCAGGTACTCCTTGGACTCCAGGTAGGGGCCGTCGGTGACGACGGGCGCGCCCGTGGTCGTCCTGACCATCTTGGCCTGGGCCGCGTCGGCCACGCCGTACGCGCCGAGCAGCTCGCCGGTCCGCCTGTGCTTGTCGACGAAGGCGTCGAAGGCGTCGATCGTCGACTGCCACTCCTCCTTGGGGACCGACTCCCACAGCTCCTTGTTGCCGTAGATGATCATCATGTACTTCATGACGGACACCATACTGAGGGCGTGAACGGCTTCGGCGAGCTCCTCGACGAGCACAGGCGCGAGCTGCGATCGCCACGAACGCCTGCCTCGACTTCCTCAGGGCGCACCCACGCGAGCCGCGACCGCGTGAGGCGCCCCACGGCCGACGCGCTCGACATCGCCGTGCCGACGGTGAAGAGCGCGCTGCAGCGGGCCCGCCCCGTGCTGAGGGAGCACCTGCCGGCCGAGCGCGGCGAGTGGTCGGCCGAGCCGTCGGCCGCGGACCTGGCCGGGCGCCGCCGACCCCTCCACCGGGCGGCCCATGACCTCCGACACCCTCGTCCACAGCACCTCCACCGGCAAGGGCGTCACGGCGACCGTCGTCAACGTCCTCGTCGACCGCGGGGTCCTGTCCTATGACACGCCGATCGCCGAGGTGTGGCCCGAGTTCGGCGCCCACGGCAAGCAGGCGGCGACCGTACGGCACGCGCTCACCCACTCCACCGGCGTGCCGGGCGTGCCCGCGGGCACCACGCCGGAGGACCTGTGCGACGGGGTCGGGATGTGCGCCGGTATCGCCGCCGCCAAGCCGTGGTGGGAGCCGGGCAACGCGGGCGGCACGTTCTCCGCGCGCGCGATCGCCCGCATGTACGCCGCGCTCATGGACGGGCTGGTCTCGGACACCGTTCTGCGGGGGATCACCTCGGTGGCGGTCGACGGCATGGACGAGGTGATCGGTGTGCCGGTGACGCGATCCTCGGTTATTCGATCAAAATGATGACCCAGACGCTGAATTCGGCCACTATGTTCGGATGGGACGGTAGCGGGGGCACGATCGCGTTCGCCGACACCGCCAGCCGTACCGCCTACGCCCTGACCAAGAACCGCCACTCGGCCGGTGACTTCAGCACGGCCGACCTCGTCTTCAACAGGTGAACATGGACAGCATCCGGATCGTCGGCGCCCGCGAGCACAACCTCAAGGACGTCTCCCTCACCATCCCGAAGAACCAGATCACGGTGTTCACCGGGGTCTCGGGTTCCGGCAAGTCGTCCATCGTCTTCGACACCATCGCGGTCGAGGCCCAGCGGCAGCTCAACAGCACCTACTCCTGGTTCATCCGCAACCAGATGCCGAAGTACGAGCGGCCCCACGCCGACGTGATCGACAACCTGACCACGCCGGTGATCGTCGACCAGAAACCCATCGGCGGCAACGCCCGCTCCACGGTCGGCACGATCACCGACGTGTACGGCATGATCAGGGCGATGTTCGCCAGGGCCGGCGGCCGCCACGTCTCGGCCTACTCCTTCAACGACCCGCAGGGCATGTGCCCGTCGTGCGACGGCATCGGCAGGACCATCAGGGCCGACGTCTCGCTCATGCTCGACCCGGCCAAGTCGCTGGAGGAGGGCGCGATCCTGCTGCCCGGCTACAAGGTCGGCGGCCTCGAGTGGCAGATGTACGGCAAGCACCCCGAGCTCGACGTGACCAAGAAGCTCGCCGACTACACCGCCGAGGAGATGCGGACGCTCCTCCACGGCGACGGCGTCAAGATCGAGCTGACCATGAAGAACGGCACGTTCAGCGCCGAGTACGAGGGCCTGGTCGACCGCTTCACCAGGCGTGGCGTCACCCGCGACCTCAGCACGCTGAGCGAGCGGACCCGCGAGCAGGTGCAGCGCTTCCTCACCGAGGGCACCTGCCCCGACTGCGCGGGCGACCGGCTCAACGCCGCGGCGCTGGAGACCCGCATCGAGGGGCGCAACATCGCCGACTGGGCCCGCATGCAGGTCACCGACCTCATCGAGGTGCTGGACGGCCTCGAGGGCGCCGCCGCTGCGGGGGCGAAGGAGGCCCTGCAGCGGGTCGCCGACATCGGCCTCGGCTACCTCTCGCTCGACCGCGCGACCACGTCCCTGTCGGGTGGCGAGGGCCAGCGGCTGAAGATGGTCAGGCACCTGGGCTCGGCGCTCACCGGCATGACCTACATCTTCGACGAGCCCAGCGTCGGCCTGCACCCCCGCGACGTCGGCCGCCTGAACGACCTGCTCAGGGCGCTGCGTGACAAGGGCAACACGGTCCTGGTCGTCGAGCACGACCCCGACGTGATCACCATCGCCGACCACATCGTGGACGTCGGCCCACGCGCGGGCGTCCACGGCGGCGAGATCGTCTTCACCGGCACGGTCGCCGAGCTGCGCGAGGCCGAGACCCTCACAGGACGCGGCCTGCGCCGCTCCACCCAGGTCAAGCAGTCCGTACGGCAGGCCGCCGGATCCATGCCGATCAGGGACGCGAGCCTGCACAACCTGAAGAAGGTCTCGGTGGACATCCCCACGGGAGTCCTCACCGCGATCACCGGAGTGGCGGGCTCAGGCAAGAGCTCGCTGATCTCCGGCGAGTTCATGGCCGCCTACCCCTCCGCCATCTTCGTCGACCAGTCGGCGATCGCCGCGTCCTCCCGCTCCACCCCCGCCACCTTCCTCGACCTCATGGACCCCATCCGCAAGCTCTTCGCCAAGGCCAACGGGGTCGCGCCGGGACTGTTCAGCTTCAACTCCACCGGCGCGTGCGAGGAGTGCCAGGGACGCGGGGTGATCATCACCGAGGTCGCGTACATGGATCCGGTCACCACCCACTGCGAGAGCTGCGAGGGCCGCCGCTTCAAGCAGTCGGTCCTCTCCCACACGGTTCGCGGCAAGTCGATCGCCGACGTGCTCGACCAGCCCGCGGAGGAGGCCGTCACGTTCTTCACCGAGCCCGCGCTGAAGTCCAAGCTGAACTCGCTGATCGACGTCGGCCTGGACTACCTGACGCTGGGACAGCCGCTGAGCAGCCTCTCGGGCGGCGAGCGCCAGCGGCTCAAGCTCGCTCTCCAGCTCAACCGGACGAGCAGCGTGTACGTCCTGGACGAGCCGACGACCGGGCTGCACATGTCCGACGTCGACACGCTGCTGGCGTTGATGGACCGGCTGGTGGACGCGGGCAACACGGTCGTGGTCATCGAGCACAACCTCGACGTCGTCCAGCACGCCGACTGGGTCGTGGACCTCGGTCCCGACGGCGGCAAGAACGGCGGCGAGGTCGTCTTCACCGGCACCCCGGCCGAGCTGCTGGCCTCCTCGGAGTCACTGACCGGCGAGTACCTGCGCCGCTACCGCACCTGACGTCTTCCCTGCGCTCCTCCTTCGCCGGGCGTCCCTGGTGTCCCTCGGACATCCCCGGGCGCCCGGCGGGCGCGTCCTGGGTGTCCGCGGGGCATCCCGTACGGGGGGCGCCGGGAGGACCGCCCGGCCCTGGCTGGGCCGTTCGGGTCAGCGCCGGATCAGGCCGCGTTCTACCGCGGCGGCGACGGCCGCGGTGCGGGTGTCGACGCCGAGCTTGCCGTACACGTGGACCAGGTGGGTCTTGACGGTCGCCTCAGTGATGAACAGCGCCCTGGCGATCTCCTTGTTGCCCACGCCCTTGGCCAGCAGCTCGAGAATCTCGATCTCCCTGGTGGTGAGGGCCGGGCCGGGGTCGCGCATGCGGCGCATCATCCGCGTCGCGACCTTCGGCGACAGCACGGTCTCGCCCCTGGCCGCCGCCTTGATCGCCTGGAAGAGCTCGTCGGGAGGGCAGGCCTTGAGCACGTAACCGGTCGCGCCGGCGTCGATGGCCCTGACGATGTCCGCGTCGGTCTCGTAGGTGGTCAGCACGAGCACCTGCGGAGCGTGCGGGAGCGCGCGAACGAGCCGCGTGGTCTCCACCCCGTCGGGGCCCTCGCCGAGCTGCAGGTCCATCAGCACGACGTCGGGCTGCCTGAGCGCGATCCCCCTGACCGCGTCCTGCGACGTGCCCGCCTCTCCGACGATCTCCATGTCGGGCTCGCCGCCGACCAGCGCCGCGATCCCCGCCCGCACCACGGGATGGTCGTCGACCAGGAAGAGCTTCACGACGGAATCCTCGCAGCGACGGCCGTGCCTTCGCCCGGCACGCTCTCCACCACCAGGCTGCCGCCGACCTCCGCCAGCCTGTCCCGCATGCCGCGCAGGCCGTACCCGCGCCCTGGGCCGGGGACGGCCTGGTCGAAGCCGACTCCGTCGTCGAACACGTCGAGCGTGACCTCGCCTTCCAGATACGACAGCGTGACGACCACCCTGTCGGCGTGGGCGTGCTCGCGCGCGTTGGCGAGCGCCCCCTGCGCCACCCTCAGCAGGACGGCCTGCGTCTTCGGATCGAGAGGGTACTCCGCCCCCTCCTGGCGGAAGTCGTCGCTGATCGCCTTGAGCGCGTCGGGCAGCGACCGCCCGGCCAGGTCGGCGGGCCCGAGGTCCCTGACGAAGCGCCGCGCCTCCTCCAGGTTGTCGCCCGCCTGGGCCATGGCCTGGCGGAGGTAGGAGCGGGCCCGCCCCGGATCGCTCTCCCAGGCCCTGTCGGCGGCCTGCAACAGCATGCGCTGGCTGGTCAGACCCTGGGCGATCGTGTCGTGGATCTCCCTGCTGAGCCGTTCTCTCTCCTCCAGGATGCCCGCGCGACGCAGCTCCCAGAAGATGACCACGGTCATCGCCGCGACCGCGACCGGCGCGAGCACCTGGCTCGGGTCGAAGCTGTCGGCCAGGTAGATCTGGGCGACGATCACGGCGACGGTCAGCACGGTCGCGGCCACGATCGTCAGCGGCGGGGACAGCAGGCGCAGGCAGACGAAGAACAGCGGGATCGCGCACCACGAGAAGGACGGCGCGAGCTCGACCAGCACGAGCCACAACAGGAGCACCACGACCAGCCACGCGAGCCGCCCACGATGACCCAGCCGGCGCCAGAACACCACGCCCGCCGCGTAGACGACGCCGAGACCGGCGGCAAGGCTCACGTTGCGGATGCTTTCCTGGTTGAGCCCGTGCCTGAACAGCAGCCTGGACGCCGAGGCGGCGAGCAGCAGGAAGAATCCCACGTGCATGGCCCTGTTCAGCCAGACGCGCTCCACCACTCCTCCTGTCCTCGCATCAACCCTTCGGTTGACGTACGGCTCAGCCGTTTTCTTCCCCGAGTTCCACCGGCCGTGCGACGACCTCCCGCTTCAGGAGAGGCAGGCTCACGGTATGGACCCGGTCACGCAGCCCAGCCGCAGGATCATCCTGGCCGCGGCGCTCCAGCTCGGCCTGGCCGCCTGCGCGACCCAGGACCCTTCACCCAGGACCACCGGCCCCGGAGCCCGTCCGTCACCGGCGCGACCTGGCATGAAAGGATCAACTGTGTTCAACGGACAACTGCTCACAGCCGCCGCCTCAGGGGACGCCGCCGCCGTCAGGGAGGCCGTCACCGAGGGCGCCGACCTGGAGGCGCGCGACAGCCAGCGGCGCACCGCCCTGCTCCTGGCCAGCGCCGCCGACCACGTGGAGGTCGCCGAGATCCTGGTCGCCGCGGGCGCCGACCCGAACGCCCTCGACGCCCAGCACGACACCCCGTGGCTGGTCACCGGCGTGACGGGCAGCGTGGCCATGATGCGCGCCCTCCTGCCCGCCCACCCCGACCTGACGATCAGGAACCGCTACGGCGGGATCTCCCTCATCCCCGCCTGCGAGCGGGGCCACGTCGACTACGTGCGCGAGGTGCTCAAGACGGGGATCGCCGTCGACCACGTCAACGACCTGGGGTGGACGGGGCTGCTGGAGGCGGTCATCCTCGGCGACGGGAGCCGGCCGTACCAGGAGATCGTCAGGTTGCTGCTCGCCGCGGGCGCCGACCCCGACCTGGCCGACGCGAACGGGGTGACCGCGCTGCGGCACGCGGAGGAGAAGGGTCAGCGGGAGGTCGCCGAGATCCTCCGTCGCGCCTGAGCCGCCCCATGAGCCCCGCGACAGGCGCCGACCCACCGCCACCCTGCTCGCAGGCCCGTCAGCCACCCTGCTCGCGGGCCCGTCAGCCACCCTGCTCGCGGGCCATCGGCCACCCTGCTCGCAGGCCCGTCAGCCACCCTGTTCGAGGCCGTCGGCCGCCCGCGCGTGGCGGGCTCTCATGAGGCCGTCAGGCGCGCAGCCGTACCTCTCCGACGGGGTGGCCACCGCCGAGCAGCGGCGTGACGGCAAGCGCGTCGAACTCGGGCGCGTCGAGCCCGAGCGCCCGCAGCGCGGCCACGGTCACGGAGACGCGGGCTCGCGACGACCCGTCCTCGATCTTGACGGTCCCCGCGCGGCCGTCGGCGAAGGCGAAGGCGTCGAACCCCTCGGCGCCCACCTTCACCATCAGCCCGGGCACCGCCCGCATCAGCGCGGCCTCGGGCCGGGTGGTACCCGACGTCCACTCTGGGTGGGCGGTCACCGCCTCGTAGACGCGCCGCTCGGGCGAGCCCTGCTCCCCCAGCGGGAACGCCCTGAACGCGCGCGTCACCCCGACCATCGAGACGAAGAACAGCGGCGCGCCGCAGCCGTCCACGCCGGTGGCGGCCACCCGCTCGCCCGTCAGCTCCTCGACGGTCTCCCTGATCGCCCGCTGCAACGGGTGCGTGGGCTCCAGGTAGGTCTCCAGCGGCCAGTCGTTGACGACGCAGGTCGCGAGCATCGCCGAGTGCTTGCCCGAGCAGTTCATGAAGATCCGCGCCTTGGTGGGCACGGACCTGTCCTCCGGATAGTCCTCAGGGCAGAGCAGGGCGCTCTCGTCCAGTCCCACACCGGCGAGGATCTTCCTGGCTCCGTCGACGTGGTACGGCTCGCCCGAATGGGAGGCACAGGCCAGCGCGAGCAGCTCGCCGTCCAGGTCTAGCCCGCTGCGCAGCATGCCGAGCGCCTGCAGTGGCTTCATCGAGGAACGCGGCGAGGCCAGCGCGTCGACGGGACCGTGCGCGCGGACCGGCGTTCCGTCGGCGGACACCGCCAGCATCCGGGCCTGGTGCGTGGACTCCACGAACCCGGAACGGACAACCTCCACAACAAGCGACATTTCCCCTCCCTTTCGCCGATGAGTCTAGCCGTGGCCGCACTCCGTGACCGACGCCTCGCACCCCCGAAGAACCGGCCCCAGGCGGCATCCCGTTCCCGCACGACCGAACCCTCCAAGACCGGAGAAGTCTCCCGGAGACAACGACGACCTCCACCCCGAACCAGGACACGACCCGGGACACCGGCGACCGTCACCTTGGGCAAGGAGACGACCTGCCCCGCCGGCGACCGTCGAGGCGGAAACCGGAGCCGACGGAGCCGTCGACCGCTGCCCCCGGATCCTGGCACACCGCTCCCGAAAACCGGAGACGCCCTTGGGACGGCGGCGACCTCGCCCCCGAGACCGGAAGCTGCCTGGAGACGACAGCGGCCGCCACCCCGAGACCGGAGACCATCCCGGAGACGGCAGCGGCCGCCACCCCGAAACCACCCGCGGACGGCGGTAACCGCCACTCTCCATATCGGCGACCACCCAGGGGACGACGGCGACCTCCACCCCGAAAGTGGCGGCGGCCACCTCCGGGATGACCCCACCTCGAAACCACCGCGGACGGCGGTAACCGCCACTCCCGAAATCGGCGACCACCCAGGGGACGACGGCGACCTCCACCCCGAAAATGGCGGCCACCACCGGGATGATCCCACCCCGAAAGTGGCGGCCACCACCGGGATGACGCCACCCCGAAACCAGGGACCGCCCCCGAAGACGACGGCGACCGCCACATCCGCGACCAGAGATCACCCGTGGGTCGACGGCGAGCGCCGCGCCCGAGTCGGTGCTGCCCCGAAGCGATGGCGACCGTCACCTGGGGGCCGTGAGGTGGGACAGAATGGGGTGTCATGCGAGCAGTCGTGCAGCGGGTCAGCCACGCCTCCGTCGTCGTCGAAGGCCAGACGGTCGGCACGATCGACGAGCCGGGCCTGATGGTCCTGGTGGGCGTCACCCACACCGACACCCCCGCCGAGGCACGCAAGCTGGCCGCCAAGCTGTGGGGCCTGCGCATCCTCGACGGTGAGAAGTCCTGCTCCGACGTCGGCGCCCCGCTGCTGGTCATCAGCCAGTTCACCCTCTACGGCGACACGCGCAAGGGCCGGCGCCCCACCTGGCAGGCCGCCGCGCCGGGCCCGGTCGCCGAGCCGCTGGTCCAGGCGGTGATCGACGAGCTCAGGTCGCTCGGCGCTCATGTCGAGACCGGTAGCTTCGGCGCCGACATGAAGGTCTCCCTCCTCAACGACGGCCCGATCACCCTGGTCATCGACCTGTGAAACGGTAGTGCTAGCCCCACCCCTTTCCGGGGTAGTCCGCCCATTCCCCGCCCCGCGCCGGCCTCTCTACGGTTGACGCATGACCATCTGGCATCGGATCCGCGCCCATTGGGGAGCGGCGACTTGGCTGCGCACGCTTCACGTGGCGATGGGCCTGCTCACCGGGCTCCTCACAGCCGGCGCGATCGTCGCCCTGCTGGCCGCCGCGGTGCTGCTGGTCTGGACCGTGGTCGTGCCCGTGGTCGCGGTCGCCGCGCTGTTCTGGCTGATCCCGCACTTCACCGCCCTGCAGCGCGCCCGCTTCGCCGCCTATCTGGACCTGCGGATTCCGCCCCTCCCGCCGTCGCCGCCCGTCCGCAACCCGGTCAAGTGGCTGATCGGCCAGGCGAAGGCGCTCAGCACCTGGCGGCAGATCGCCTACCACCTGCTGTGCTCGCTGCTCAACGGCCTCGGGTCGGGCGCGCTGCTCATCACGTGGGGCGGCACCGTCGGCATGGCCGTCCTGTCGATCCGCACCCTCGACTTCTCGCCCTACAAAGGCTTGGGCCTGCTGTTCGCGGTGATCGCCCTCGGGCTGTTCTTCGCCGGGCCGCTGGTGGCGAGGGCCTTCACCTGGGTGGACGTGATCGCGGGCGAGGCACTGCTCGGCCCGAGCATCAGTGACGAGCTCGCCCAGCGGGTGGAGACCCTGCAGGAGAGCCGCGCCGAGGTGATCGACGCCGCCGACGCCGAGCGCCGCCGCATCGAGCGTGACCTTCACGACGGCACCCAGCAGCGCCTGGTCTGGCTCGCCATGAACCTCGGCATGGCCCGCGCCACCCTCACCGACCTGCCCGAACCCGCGATCCAGGTGATCGCCCAGGCTCACGAGGAGGCCAAGCAGGCGTTGAAGGAGCTGCGCGACCTCGTGCGCGGCCTCCACCCCGCCGTCCTCACCGACGAGGGCCTCGACGCGGCCCTGTCCGGGCTCGCGGCCCGCGCTCCCCTCCCTGTACGGCTCAGCGTCGATGTCAAGGACCGGGCCTCGCCCACGATCGAGGCCGTGGCGTTCTTCGTCGTCTCGGAGGCGCTCGCCAACATCGCCAAGCACGCCGAGGCGGCCAACGCGTCGATCACGGTGACCCGCAAGGGCGAGCTGTTGCGGCTCGCCGTACATGATGACGGGAAAGGCGGGGCCGCGCCGGAGCGCGGCACGGGCCTGCGCGGGCTGGCCCAGCGGGTCGGCTCGGTGGACGGCAGGCTGCGCATCGACAGCCCTGCGGGCGGGCCGACGACGATCGAAGTGGAGCTTCCATGCGAGTAGTGCTGGCCGAGGACTCCGTCCTGCTGAGAGAGGGCCTGACGTGGGTGCTCGGCTCTGCGGGCATGGAGGTGGTGGCGGCGGTGGCCGACGCCGAGGAGCTGCTGCGCGCCGTCGAGCAGCACAAACCGGACCTGGTCATCACCGACGTGCGGATGCCCCCTTCGCACAAGGACGAGGGGCTGCGCGCGGCGCTCGTCCTGCGCCGCCAGCGGCCAGGACTGCCGATCGTGGTGCTGTCGCAGTACGTGGAGGAGCGCTACGCGAGCCAGCTCCTGTCCACCGAGACCACCGGGGTCGGCTACCTGCTCAAGGACAGGGTGGCCGACGTCGCCGAGTTCGTCGACGCGCTGCGAAGGGTGGCGGCGGGCGGCACCGCGCTCGACCCTGAGGTCGTCGCCCAGCTGCTGCTGCGCGGCCGTAGTGACCCGCTCGACCAGCTCACCCGCAGGGAACGCGAGGTGCTCTCGCTCATCGCGGAGGGCCGTTCCAACAACGGCATCGCCGAGGCCCTGGTCGTCTCGGAGGGCGCGGTCGGCAAGCACATCAACAACATCTTCGCCAAGCTCGGCCTGTCCGGCGCCGACGACAAGGATCACCGGCGGGTGCTCGCCGTGCTGCGGTTCCTGAAGGTCTGAAAGGAGCTCGACCATGCGCAGGCTGTGGCTCATCGGGGGTGGGGCGTTCGCCTTCATCTCGATCGTTGGCATGGGGATGGGATTCGGCTTCGGGGTCGACCCACCCGACGAGGCGGCGGACACCTCCCTGGTCTCCACCACCACGAAGGAGATCACCCAGAGCGTCTACAGGATCACCACACCCGAGGTGTACGTGGACGTGGCCGGCGAGGTCGACATCAGGGTCGTTCCCGGCCAGAGCAGCAATCTGACGATCAGGCGTGAGTCCACCTGGGCCGAAGGGTCCCGCGAACAGAGCGAGTCATGGAACGGCCGCTGGCTTCGCGCCACCTTCGTCTGCGCCACGAAAGGCTGTGGCGCGAGCTACACCCTCGCGGTCCCCAACGGCACAAGGGTGCTCCTGACCGGCCGTCCACGAACGCTCACCTGCCCACGCGGGATGTGCGACGGGATATAGACACCCGCGAACCGCCGAACCACCGCACGCCTGACTGGCCCGCCGGCCGTACCGCGCGAGAGCCTCGAACGGACGCGACGGCTCCCCGGCCGACCAGCGGACGCCACACCCCCGGGACGAACAGCAGACGCGGCGACTCCCGAGACGTCACCAGAAGCGGGCAGACCCCGACAAGCAATGACGCCCGGCCGCCCAGGACGGTCGGTAGAACGCGCGGACCCCCCGAGACCGCCACCAAACAGAAGAAGCGGCCACGCCCCCGACAACCAACGAACGCCCGGCCACCCACGACGGTCGGTAGGACACGCGGACCCCGGGAATCGCCGCCAAACAAAGCGGGCAGGCCCCGACAACCAACGAACGCCCGGCCGTCCGGGACCGTCGGTCGGACGCGCGGACCCCCAGGACCGTCACCAGACAGAAGCGGCCACGCCCCCACAGCCAGCCCAGGACGGCCGGTAGAACGCGCGGACCCCGGAACCGGGCAGGCACCGGGCGGCCAGCGGGCGCGGAACCTCCCGAGACGCCGGTAGACGTGGGGACGCCTGCCCCAGACGGGCAGCCGACGCGGCGGCGCCCCGGATCGATACCGGGCCCAGGAACTCTCGGGAACCGTCAGCGGATGCGGCGGCGCAGGGCCGGGTCGATGGCGACGTTGCGACCCGCGTCCGGGGGCACGATGACCTCCTGACCGGCGGCGACGCCACCGGCCAGCAGTTGCGCGTCGACCGGCACCGTCCGCTTGACCAGTGCGAGCGCGATCGGGCCCAGCTCGTGGTGGCGGGCCGACGATCCGACGAAGCCCACCTCCTGCCCGTCGAGCACCACGGGTGCGTTGTGCGGAGGCAGGGTGTCGACGCTGCCGTCGAGGTGCAGGAACACCAGGCGGCGCGGCGGGTGCCCCAGGTTGTGGACGCGGGCGACCGTCTCCTGCCCGCGGTAGCAGCCCTTGCTGAGGTGAACGGCCTCGCCGATCCAGCCCACCTCGTGAGGGATCGTCTTGTGGTCGGTGTCGAGCCCGAGCCGCGGCCGGTGCCCCTCGATGCGCAGCGCCTCGTAGGCCCACAGCCCGGCCAGCGGCTTGCCCAGATGGTCGGCGAGCTCGGCGCGCGGCACGAGGACGTCTCCGTCGGCGCTCGACAGGACAGCCAAGTTCTCCACGAGCGACACCTCGACCCTCAGCATGAACCGCATGCGGTCGAGATAGTCGATCAACGCGGCCGCCGCCCCCGGCTCCACATGCGCCAGGACGGCCTCGCCGTCGTCGATCAGCGTCAGGTGGTGCTCCACCCTGCCCTGCAGGTCGAGGACCAACGTCTGGGTCCACACGCCCGGCTGCAGGTTGTCGAGCTTCTGCGAGGTGAGGTCGTTGAGCCATTTGAGCCGGTCGACTCCGGCGATCCGCACGATCTCACGGTTGCTGCGGTCGACGACCGCCTCGCCCTTCAGCAGCGCGCGCTGCTCGGCGAACAGGTCACCGTAGTGGGCGGCGACGTCGGCGTCGGGGGCCTCGGCCGCCACGGCGCCGGGGAGATCAAGCAGAGGGCTACGCATGTCGTCAGGCTACCCGGCAGTTACGGCACCGGCCGAAGACGGTCAGGTGCCGGACATCGGTCTCGAAGCCCATCTCGTCATCCAGGCCCTTGACCAGCCCGTCGGCCAGCTCCAGGCGTACCTCGCTCACCTCGCCGCAGTCGCGGCACACCAGGTGGACGTGGTTGGCCTCGGTCGCCAGGTGATAGGTGGGCGCGCCGTGGTTGAGATGGGTGTGGGTGACCATGCCGAGCTCTTCGAGCAGCTCCAGCGTGCGGTAGACGGTGGAGATGTTGACCCCACGAGCCGTCTGCTGCACCTTCGCGCAGATCTCCTCAGGTGTGCCGTGTCCCAGCGTCTTGACCGCCTCGAGGACCAGTTGCCGTTGCGGAGTCACGCGATAGCCCTTGGCGCGGAGCTCCTCGTGCCATGCGGTCTCGGTCATGACTCGAGTCTACGGCCGACCAATAATCGCTTGCCCGTTACCGAACCCTCCACATAGCTTGAAGGCACGCGGAAAGGAGGTGGTCCAAGAAATGGTGATTCATAGTTGGGCTAGCGAGGTGGCTGTCCGCTAGCAGCGGAACCATCCGGACCGAGTCTGGGGGTCTCACGCCGCAGAGGCGAATTTGAGGCAGCCACCGGGGCTCCGAGCAGCTGGAAGGCAGGGGGTTCGCCCCTGTCTGTGGTCCATCCAGCCCGCTTGTACCAAGCGGAGCAAGCTCGGGGCCCTTTCCCATTTCCTGAAAGAACCTGCCCCCTCTTGAGAGCTGCCCCTTCCTGGGGACCCGCTTGAGAGCTGCCCTTTCCTGGGGACCCGCTTGAGAGCTGCCCTTTCCTGGGGACCCGCCCTCTTCCTGGGGACCCGCCCTTCCGGGGGACTCGTCTCTTCCTAAGAACCCGTCCCTTGCAGGCCCATCCTTCTTCGTGACGGCTAAGCCTTTCTTGACGGCACGGCCGTTTCCGTCGCTCAGCGGTCCGTCCGCGGCGAGCACGCACAGTCCCGGGACACGTGGCCATTCCTCGGCGCGTCACCATCCCGCGACCCCTTTGACGCGCCTCCCGTCCCGGACGCGTTTCCGGCCTTCAGACGCGCGGCTGTCTCCGAGGGCATGACCGCTCTCCTGAGCTTGACCGCTCTCCAGACGCACCATCGGCCCCTGACGCAGGAGGTCGAGGTGCCGTGCTCTCGGAGGGCACGACGGAGTGACGTGCCGTGCTCGCAGGGCGGGCCTGGTGGGAGCACGGCGTGCCGTACTGGAACGTGGGACGTCAGTGTTCGCCGCGCGGCGGGACGCCGAGCTTGGCGCAGGCCTCGTTGTAGAGGCGGACGACCGCGAGCCGTACCTGGGGACGTTCGGTCAGTGTCTCGCCCCACGGCACGCGCACCCGCTCGCCCCCGTCGATCGTGAACTCGATCGCCTCGGCGTCCACGTCGCTGGTCGTCGCGGACGTCGCGTCGGGACGTCCGCCGAGCGCGCGCACGATCAGCAGGCCGTCGTCGGCGTGGTCGTCGTTCATGTGACGCTTGATCGCCTCGACGACGTCCGGCGTGAATGGGCTGCTCATGCCACCTTCTTCAGCTCTGCGGACATGTGGGAGGTCATCGGGACACCCTCGGCGGCCATGTCGTAGGCCCACATGAGGTTGCCGTTGACCAGGCCGTACAGGCGGTGACCTGCGGAGTACTCCTTCGCGGTGCCGGTTCGGGCGACCACGTCCGTGCGGAGTTCGATCTTGTGGAACACCACCTCGCCGATGTAGATCTCCACGATGCCCGTCGGATGGGCGAGCAGGACCTCGAGCTGGCGGTCGGGCTGCTGACGCCAGTAGCCGGTCTCGGTGGCCAGCGGGCGGACCTTCGCGCCCGACTCGTCCAGCAGCCAGGCGCGGCTGACGTAGGTCAGGAACGGCTTGCCGTTGTGGCCGAACTCGATCTCCTGGCCGAAGTTGAAGCTGTCGATCGTCGGGTAGCCGCCGACGCCCGCGCCCTCCCACCTGCCGAGTAGCCAGGCGATCGGCTCGAGGTCGGGATGCACTTCAGGTTCTTCCATGTCAAGCAAGCCTAGGCCGTCCTGGCCCTTCCCTGACGGGGACCACACCCTTGGCTGGGTAGTTCGATTCGTGTGGAACGCCTGCCGTTCGGGAAGAACGGCCGGATGCGGACGTCCGGCGCAGATCGGTCTAGGCTGACGAACATGGCACGATCATTGGTCATCAAGGTGACCGCGGGAGCCGACGCCCCCGAGCGATGCAACCAGGCCTTCACGGTCGCGGCCGCCGCACTGGCCAGCGGCGTCCAGGTCTCGCTGTGGCTGACGGGCGAGGCGTCGTGGTTCGCCCTCCCCGGCAAGGCCAAGGAGTTCAGCCTGCCGCACGCCGCTCCTCTGGAGGACCTGCTCGACGCCGTGCTCGCCGCGGGCCGCGTCACGGTCTGCACCCAGTGCGCGGCCAGGCGCGAGATCACCGTCGACGACCTCATCGAGGGCGTGCGGATCGCGGGAGCGCCCGCGTTCGTCGAGGAGGCAGTCGCCGAGGGCGCCCAGGCCCTCGTCTACTGATCTCTCACACAACCGACGATCTTACGGCGCCGCCGCCGTCAGGCTTCCGAACGGCGGCGGCAGGTGTCAGCGGGACATGACCGCGTCGAGCCGCTCCTTGCGCAGCCGGTCGTACCAGGAGTCGTCGATGGGCGAGAGCGTGGTGCCCGTCGCCCAGCCGAGCAGCAGGTCGGCCAGCGCCGGGTTGCGGGCGAGCGCAGGCCCGTGCAGGTAGGTGCCGACGACGTGCCCGGCGAAGCAGCCCTCGAACCCGTCGCCGTTGCCGATCCCGGCCAGCGTCCGCGACAGCGGCTTGACGCCAGGGCCCAGGTGGGTGACCCCCATGTGGTTCTCGAACCCGGTCAGCGTCGGCAGGTTGAGCGAGGTGTCGACCTCGGCCACCAGCTCGCCCACGGCGCGGGCGGGCCCGCGCGAGCTGGCGATGTCGAGCAGGCCGATGCCGTCGACGGGCTGGCCCTCCTCGCCGCCGAACGTGCTGCCCATGATCTGGTAGCCGGCGCAGACCGCCAGCATGGCCGCGCCGCGGGCGATCGCCCGGTGGAGGCCGCCGTCCTTGCGCAGTCTCTGGGCCGCGAGGATCTGCGGCCTGTCCTCGCCGCCGCCGATGAGGTAGATGTCGCCGCTCTCGGGGACGGGGTCGGAGGAGCGGACGTGGACCGTCTCGACCTCGATGCCCCTCTTGCGGGCCCGCTGCTCCAGGACGAGCACGTTGCCCTGGTCACCGTACGTGCTGAGCAGGTCGGGGTAGATCCAGACCAGGCGCAGGGTGCTGTCAGACGGCACGGCCGAACTCCGATCGGATCTGCTGGAAGGCGGTGTAGTTGGCGATCACGTCGAGCCGTCCTGGCGGGATCGCGTTGAACGCCTCGGTGAAGCTGCCGCACAGCTGGAACGGCACCTCGGCGACGTCGAGCCTGAGCGCCAGGTCGAGGCGGCGTTCGCCGGTGATGTAGACGGGACGGCCGCGCAGGATGCGGTAGTCGACGTCCCACAGCCAGGAGGTGTCACGCCCGTCGGGGCCCTGCGCGTTGACCGACAGGATGATCGGCAGCGAGGGATCGGAGACGTCGAACGCCTCCAGCCAGCCCGCGGGGTTCTTCGACAGCAGCAGCCGCGCCGCCCTGCCGTCACGCTGGACGGTCGTGTAGCGGCCCGCGACCGAGGTCACCTCGCGCAGCCTGGGCAGCGCGGACTGCACGTGCAGCCCGAACGCCTCGGCCACCGCCAGAGCCATCGCGCCGTTGGACCGGTTGGCGAGGCCGGGCAACTGCAGGTCGAGCACCCAGCGGTCGCCGCGGGGGTCGATCACCGCGTCGTCGTCGAGCACCCAGTGAGGCTCGGGCCGGTGGAAGGTGCACTCGCGGCACGCCCAGTCGGCGCCCTTCCTGTCGAGCGGGCCTCCGCACTCGGGGCAGCTCCAGGAGTCTTCCTTCCAGCGCTGCCCGCCCGCGACCCAGGTGACCTTGGCGGCCGTGGAGGCGCCCCAGGTGACCAGCGGGTCGTCGCAGTTGGCGATCACGTGGGTGGGCTTGCCTGAGAGCGCCCTGCGCCATTTCTGGGCCAGCAGCCAGATCTCGGCCGCACGGTCCATCTGGTCGCGGCTGAGGTTCATCAGGCAGACGACGCTCGCGCCGGTGGTCTCGAGCACCTCGGGGAGGTACTTCTCGTCCACTTCGAGCACGCCGTACGGCGCGGCCTTGTTGGCCGACAGCGCGGAGACGTGACCGGCGGGCATGTTGGCGCCGAACGCGTTGGTGGCCACCTCGCCCAGCTCGGTCAGTGCCGCGGTGATGAGGCGGGTGGTGGTCGTCTTGCCGTTGGTCGCGCTGACGAGCGCGAGCTTGCGGTCCCTGGCCAGCTGCTTGAGCAGGTCGGGCTCCAGTACCAGGCCGACGCGCCCGCCGATCACGGACCCGTCACCACGCCCGGTGACCCTCGACAAGGTGGCGGCGGTGCGCCCCAGGGCACTCGCGAGCTGGGCCCGCAGCGGAAGCTGGGTCATGCTGACCGATCCTAGTCGAACCGCGTCGGCCGTCACCTCTCGATCACGACGCTGTCGCCCTTTCGCCCGGGGGTTCGAGCGGCACCCGCGGGAACGCCGGGCACCGCTCGATGCCACCGGATGCGGCTAGGAGACGTCGGGAAAGGCGATCTCGGCCGGGCCGTCGCCGTCGAAGGGGAGGACGAAGCGGCGCGGCCACGACAGCACGCCCTCCAGCCAGCCGGCGCCCATCGTCTGCCCCACGTGCCTGATCCTCGCCGAGGGGTCGACTCCGACGGCGACGGTCCCGATGTCCCGCTCCACGCCCGCGTTCTCGTCGTCGCCGAGGATGACCCGCCAGGCCAGGGCCCTGTTGTGGTCCATCTCCATCGACAGCGGGTGGTGCCGCAGCGCCTTGGCCCGATGTCCGAGCAGCTCGCCGGCCGAGGCCCCGCTGAACAGCGCGTACTCCATCGGCGGCGCGGGGCTGCGCAGGTCGGGCGCGGGCCTGCCGTACGGGAAGAGCCTCTCGACCTCGTGCAGCCAGCGCACCTGGGGAATGACCCACGAGGGTCCCGGCCGCTCGCCTCCTGGTTCGACCGCGCCGAGCAGTCGTCCCGCGCTCTCGGCCGCCTTCTCGGTCAGCAGGGCGGGGTCGAACCAGCTGCGCAGCGACCACGCGCGCCGGTTGACGGCCCGTTCGATCAGCGTCGCCAGCAGGCATTCCCTGCGCCGCGCCGGCAGCTCGTTCCAGGTCCCCGCCAGGTGGCGCGGCACTCCGGGCAGCGGCCTGTTGCTGACGTGGGCGAGGACGACCGTGTCGCTCCAGATCCGCAACCACGCCCATTCGGGCGCGTCGGCGAGCAGATCGGCCTCCCGCAGCTCGACCAGCGTGCAGGCCTGCCCGGTACGGCACTGCGTCCCGCACGCCGCGGACCTGCGTCCCCTGATGGGTGGCGGCGGCCCCGCGACGGCGTGCTCCCTGCTCTCGCCGAGCGGCACCTGGATGCGCAGCGGCCTGTCCATCCCGTCGGCGAAGACGGCGGCGACGCCCGGCCGCAGGGAGACGACCTGGCGTGACTGCTCGTCGTTGAGGTTCATCGCCGCGCCGACCAGGGCCCTGTCGTCGGCGGCGGGAAGCCGGTGGACGACCTTCAGCGCCGTGTTCTTCACCACGTCGGGGATGAGCTTGGTGGGGATCTGCTCGGCCACGACGAGGCCTGAGCCGTAGGCCCTGATCTCGGCCAGCATGCCCGCCAGCAGTTCGACCGCGTGGGTGGACGCCCTTCCCGCGCCCCTGTCGCGCAGCAGCCGGTGCGCCTCCTCGATCACGATCACATGCCGGAGATTTCCGGCTTTCTCGTGGCGGGCTCGCATCCGGAGGTGTTCGACGATCCTGATGATCAGCGTCCCCATGAGGAACGCCTTGTCCTCGTCGTTGGCCACGTCCTCGATGGCCAGCACGACGTTGCGCTGGAGGAGCCCGCCGATGTCGGCGGGGTGCCCGCCCTCGAAGAACCGGCCGGCCGAGCCCACGCGCAGCGACCGCAGCCGCAGCGAGATGAATCCCTCGACGTCGGCCTGGACCTCCCGCCCGTAGCCGATCTCCTGGATGACGTGCATGGCGTGCTGCTGGAGCTGCTCCAGCGTCGGCACCGACGGCGGCACCTTGGACCCGGGTACGGCGCCGCCGGTGACGACGTCCCAGCCGTTGGCCTCGTAGACGCGCTGCAGGGCCATGGACATGATCTGCGGGAACGGCTCCTCGGCGTCGAAGGCGGCCATGAACAGCGCCCGCACCATGTCGATGTGCGCCTGCACGGGGTAGCCGGGCTCGGGTTCGAGCGGGTTCACGCTGAACGGCACCGTGTCGGGGGCCGACGGGTTGATCACCGTCACCGGCTCGGCGACGCGCCCCGCCATGGCGGCGTACTCGGACTTGGCGGGTTCGATGGCCAGCCAGGGGATCTTGACCGCGCTGAGCCGTTCGAGCAGGTGTCGTACGGTCTGCGACTTTCCCGAGCCCGTCGCGCCGGTGACGAAGGCGTGCCTGTTGAGCGTGGCGAGCGGCACCCCGAACGAGCCCACGGCCCTGTCCTGCCCGTCGAGGATGGCTCCGAGGTCGAGCTCGCCCGCGGTCTCAGAGGTCACGTCGAAGTATCCGGCGTCGAGCACGCGCACCCCTGGCACCTCCCGCCTGGGCAGCCCGGCGAGCGCGGCCAGCGTCCCCGCCGTCGCCGCGAACGGCACGGCCGCGCCGTCGCCTGTGTCCTGCATGCTCGCCGCGAGCGCCTCCCGCAGCGTGCACGCGGCGGGCAGGGCGCTGCGCAGCCGGTAGGGATGGTGCCCCAGCTCCACCGAGCCGACCAGCACGGGGGCGATCTGCCGCAGGTCCTCGGGGGTCGCCGCGCCCGCCAGCACCCTGACGTTCCACAGCCCCGCCTCGCGGAACGCGTCGAGCTCCTGCATGCGCCGCTCGGCGCGCTCGACGTCGAACCTGGAGCGCTCGGAGGCCTCGCCGTACTGCCTGAGCACGTTGAGCTGGGTGCGCAGGTGGGCGACCTCGGTGTCGAGCAGGCCGGTGGGCTCGGCGACCACCAGCCAGGCGAACGGCCGCGTCATCAGTGTGACCAGCGTCGACTCGAACAGCGTGGGCTCGGAGGGGCCGGCCTCCCGCCTGTTGCCCAGCGGCGGCGCCTGCCGGCCCGGGCACGGCACCCACACCAGGTCTGCGAGGTCGGCCAGGTAGTCCTCCGCCAGCCGCTCGCCGCGCGCCCCTCCCGGGAACAGCAGCGGCTCGACGGGATCGCGCGGCGTCAGCGGGCCCGCGTTGGTGATCAGTTCGAGCGGGGCCCCGCCTCCGCGCGACACCCAGCCGATCACGAAGGAGCTGTCACGCTGCGCGGCGGACAGGACAGCGGGCAGCACGGCGACGAAGTCGGACTCCGCCGAGGCGCAGCGCGCCGGCGCGGCGATGGACCGGATCCGATACCACGGACCACTCAGCACGTCGTTACCTCCAGGGATGGGAAACGTGTGCGTGGAACCGCCGAAGGGTTCCTTGGACGACAGAGGCGGAGGAGGGTCTACGGCACACGTTCCTCATAGGAAAGTCCGCCGATGATCAAGATGCCACCCCTGAATTGACCATCCCATCAGGTTCTCCCGAGGGGACCGTTGCCTTCAAGGCGACGGAGGAATCGGGAGCGGGAGGGCCGCCAAGGCCCGAGCGCGCCCTACCGGATGCGGCCACGAGGCGCACGCCGACGTGAACGCGGCCAAGAACGTTCTCAGGGCAGGGCTTGCCCTTCGCCAGGCTGCGGGAGCGGCTCGGCGAGAAGCCGCTCCCTTCAGGGAGCGGGGGAGTCACTATCCCTTCTTCCGCCAGTCGAGGCGTGGCGGGGGCGGACCGAGGTTCGGCGGCGGCTCGTCGGACTCGGCCGCCTGGTTCATGCCGAGCACCGCTTCGCGGACCTCTTCGAGCTCGCCCAGCGTCGTCTTGGGGAAGGTGAGGATCGCCGGGTTCGCGTCGGCCAGCCGTACCCGGCGGCCGTCGGCGGTGGCGTCGGTGACGATCACGGACGTCGTCGGCAGCTGCTGCAGCTGGTGCGGCTCGACGAGGAACTCGCGCGAGCGCTGCAGGACGCGCTCCTTCTCGCCGATCTTGTCGGCGGTCCTTCCCCACTCGGTGGACTCGGTGATGTCCTCCTTCAGGTCCGTACGGCTGTCGCCCCGCTCCTCCGCCCCCTCCTCCACCTGGTCGATGGTGGAGGTGTAGGGAGCGCCGTTGAGACCGGCCACGGACGCGCTGATCGTCTCGGTGAGCTGGGCCAGCTCCAGCCGGTGCTCGGTGCCGACGTGCTCGCTGGCCACGCGGGCGTCCTCGGCGTTGCCCAGACGCATGAACGCCACCGCGGCGTGCCCGCGCCCGAGCCGCTCGCGCACGGTCGGCGTCAGCGATCTGTAGGTCAGCACCAGCCCCGTCCGCGACGTCTCGCACGCGTCCATGAGCCGGTCGAGGACGTCGCCACGCAGCTTGTCGGCGCCCGCGACGATGATCGTGTGGTACCAGGGCCGGTCGGAGGCGGGCGACTGGCGCAGGATGTGGGTGAGCGCTGTGGCCACGTACGTGCCGAGCACGCGGTTGCCGAACACGCCCGCCTGCCGGTCCATGCTCACCACCCGCAGGCGGGCGGGCGGCAGCCGTACCGCCTCGGTGCCCAGGGTTTCGAGCTTGCGCAGCTGTGACTCCAGCGCCCACGCCCGCTCGATGACCACCCTGTCGCTGACCCCCCGCCCGAACATCGTGCCGATGCGTTCCAGCTGCTCGGCGGTGATGAGCCCGTACTTGAGGTCGTCACGCGGGTCACCCACCTGGGCCAGTGCCCGCAGCGCGGCCGTCACCTGGGCGATCGTCGCGTTCTCTCCGAGCACTTCGAGGACCCGCTCGAGGATCGCGTTGTCGAAGCTCAGATCGCGCGTCGTGCGGTGCTCCTCGCTCACGCTCACCACGTGCGCCAGCACGTCGGCGAACGCCTCGGGCTTCAGCGTCGCCCCCAGGTCGAGCTTGGGCAGGTCGACGGGCAGCACCCACACCAGCGGGTCGTCGCCGCCCCTGCGGGCCAGCTCGATCAGGTCCTTGGCGATCGCGCCCTCCGACAGGTCGAGCACGGTCAGGTGCCCGCCGCTGTAGAGGCGCGTCGCGCCCAGCAGCGTCACCAGCGCCGACCAGCCGGGCAGCGTGCCGCCCGCCACGTCGACGCGGTCGATCTCGTCGGGTACGGCGACCGCGTACCAGGTCAGCTGCCTGTCGTAGCGGTCCTTGAGCTCCTGCCAGCCGCGGTAGCGCTCGGCGTGCTCCTCCTGCGCCCTGAACAGCTCCTTGTCACGTTCCTGCCGGAGCCGGTCGTCCCTGGCCTGCTGCTCCTGCACCCTGTAGCGGACCGCCCTGTCGCCCTGGAGCACGGCGTAGCTGCAGATGCCCGCGACTCCACCCGCCGCCGCCAGGCCGATGATCGCGAACGACCAGTTGAGCGCCCCCGCGATCGCGGCGGCCAGGATGACGACGGCCAGCACCGCCATGAACGTTCGAAAGATCTTGACCGGGCGGTTGAGCAGGTCCTCCTGCATCCGCTCCCTGCGCACCAGCTCGGGATCCGGCTTGGACTCCCGCGCCTGCTCCACGACGGGTGAGGGACGTTTGGGCGGCGATCCCGGATCTGGGTGCAGCAGGACGTACTGCCAGCCCAGGTAGATGCGATCCGCCTGCAGCTGCGCCTGCTCGGGATGCACGTCCGCCACGTGACCCTCCGGCCGCCCTATCTCGTTAGTAGGGCCCAAGCCTACGAGTTCGACGGCCGGTTACGGCAGGGTTCCCGGCAATTCAACCAGCAGATGGGAGGATTGCGGCGGATGGTACAGACGTGACCTATTACCATCGTTGCCCATGACGGAACCCTCCTCCGAGGACAACAGGCCACAACGCCCGATCCTGGTGCCCGCGGTGGGTTTGGTCCTGGCCACCGGACTGGGCATCACCGCCCTCCTCGGCGGCCTGAACGAGGCTCCCGACCCGAATCCGCCCGCGCTCAAGGTCGCCACAGAGATCGACCAGGGCCAGTTCAAGACCCAGTTCGTGGAGAGCAGGGTGACCACCGTGCAGCCCGACACCTCCTTCGGCGACCCGAAGCGCTTTCTCGAGGTGGAGGCGACGGTGACGAACGAGGGTGAGGAGACCGCCCACGCCGGCTCGGCCTTCCAGTCCACGCTGCTGAAGATCACTCCGGAGATCAAGCCGAAGTACGGCGTGATCACGATCGTGCCGACGCAGAGCGGCCCGAGCGAGCAGCTGCAGCCCGGCGTCCCGACCAAGGTCCTGGTCCGCTACGAGCTGGAGCCGGGCGTCGAGCCACCGGACAAGGTCACATTCGACGTGGGCAAGCGCGAGTACCTGAAGGGCGAGTTCAGCCCCGCCAGAGGCTGGGTGACCTCCAGCGAGGAGAAGGACGACAAGCCGGTCCCCGTCGTGCTGGGCCAGATCACGCTCCCCGTGAAGCCGGAGGCCAGGTCATGACCGCCACCGACCAGCGCAGGTCGGCGCCGCCGCGCCAGAACCGCCGAGCCTCCCGCAAGGGCGGCTCCAAGGTCCTCAACGCCGTCGTGGGGCTGGCACTGGCGGGAGGCGCCATCGGCCTGCAGACCCTCATGCTCACCTCCGAGGAAATGGGCGCGCCGCTCACCTACACGGGCGCCGTCAAGGACGAGGTCAGCGCCGGCCGCTTCTCCGCCAGGGTCGACGCGATCTCCTCGGCCCGCGCCATCGACACCGGAGACAAGACGATCGAGGCGGGCAAGGACCAGATCTTCCTCGTGGTGCAGGCGGCGGCCACCGTGCCGAAAGAGCCGCTGCATCTGGAGCCCGCCGAACTGCTCACGGCCGACGGCAAGCGCTTCGCGGCCACGGACCGGCTCGACAAGTCGAAGACCCTGTCCAACCCGTGGATCCAGCCTGGCTGGTGGGCGTCGGGCGTGTACGCGTTCGAGGTGCCCGCCTCCGTCCTTCCGGGCGCGAGGGCGGTGTTCTCCATTCCCACGAGCATCCTCTACGGCGAGCCGTACATGCCGGAGGTCGAGGTGGATCTCGGGCTGGACGACGCGGCGGCCCAGCGGCTGTTCACCGCGCCGAAGGACGTCTACCAGCTGGGGGACAAGCGATGACCGACTGGTTCTCCCCCTCCTCGGGGCAGCAGCGCCCGCAGCCCCAGCGACCGCAGCGTCCGCAGCCCCAGCAACCGCCCCACCTTCCGCAGCACAGACCCGTGCATCCTGACCACCAGGTGTGGCCGCCCGTACCGCCGGGGCGCGAGCCCGCGGGAAGCTCGACGCAGCCGCTGCCCGCCGTGCCCAGTGCCGGCCCGCTGCCGCCTCGGCCGTCCCAGCCCCCGGCGCAGCCGCCCGCGCAGCCTTCCGGGGCCTCGGGGCCTCCCGCGGAGCCTCCAGCCGCCGCGGCCGGCGCGCAGCCGCCCAAACGCCCCCGCCTGCTGCTGCAGGGCGTCGGCGCGATCGTGGCGCTCGCGGTGGCCGTCGGCGTGCCCACCTACGACCGCTTCCTGCTGTTCAAGGGCGGCCAGCCCGACGACAGGATCCACGCGGTCCCGGCCGGTCAGCACATCACGTTCGAGCACGTCACGTGGAAGGTGTCCTACGGGACCATGCAGCCGCCCGCGGGCTCCAAGCACAACACGCCCGACAAGCAGTGGCTCAAGATCGACATCACCAGGAAGGCCGTCGACAAGGACGGAGCGCAGCTGACCGGCCAGCCGGACGTTCGGCTCAAGGACCGTGCGGGCAGGGCCTGGCAGCTGGAGACGCTGGAGGACAAGGCGCCGATCGACCATGTCGTCGGTGAGAGCTACGTGACGACCAAGGTCGCCGTCGTGCCCTCCGCCGTGGCCAAGGAGGTGGAGCTGGAGCTGCGCCCCAGCTCCTACCGCTCGGACACGCCGACCAAGGACCTGCTGAAGTCCACGGGCGACGACAACCTGGACATCCTGCGGTTCAGTCGCTGATGGACTGACCGCTGAGCCTGGCCCTGGTGGCCGCGATGTCGAACGTCGCGGCCAGCAGGCACATCGTCAGCGTGGTCACCAGCAGGTTCTTGACGAAGGCGACCGGCTCACTGATGACCAGCCACCAGTAGGGCGTCTCCGAGCCGATCAGCGTGTGGACGCCCCTGTCGGCGAAGTCGGCTCCCAGACGCAGGGCCACGTACAGCAGGCACATGAGGCCGAAGAGCGGTGCGCCGCCCTTGACGGCGAGCCTGAAGGTGTTGACCAGGGGCACCCAGCGCTCCATGAAGCTGCCCGTCACACGGTTGAACGAGCGCTGGGTGACATCGTGCGACTGCTCGAGCCTGTCGACGCCTTCTTCCAGGCGCCGCACGCCGCGCACCGCCGAGCGGGTGTCCTCGCTGAAGGCGCCGAAGACCAGGATGGCGATGGTCAGCCAGGCGAGCGGCACGATCAGGGCGTCCACCAGGTAGGGCATGATCTCGCCGACCGTGCCCCAGAAGCCCTCCCAGCCGGGCACGTTGTCCTTGGCCTGCTTCCACAGCTCGCCCGAGCCTGCGACGACCTGCCGGTGCCCCACCCAGTCCGCGCGCAACGAGGCGATGGTCAGGGTGGCGTTCAGGCCGAAGAAGAACAGCGCGAACTCCGACAGCGCCGATGCCACGCCCGCGGCCTTGCCCTCGCCGCGCTCGACCATGCGGTTGAAGAACCACTTGAGTCCCAGCGCCACGATCATCGAGGCCAGCGACACGCGCCAGTCGAGGTCGGCGAGCGCCGTGCCCGCCGTGGTCTCGGCCTCCTTGCCCTCCGCCACGGCGGTCAGGATCGGTTTGTAGAAGTTGTCGTCGAGATTGTGCAGCCAGTCGACCTGGTTGAAGTCCTGGGCGTCACGCAGGACGAAGTTCCACGTCAGATAGATGGCCGCGAAGGCGGGAGCGATCCGGTCGAGGGCGGCCCAGAACCGTTCGGGCTCTCCTCCGCGGGCGGCGGTCTCCCAGAGCGCGCCGCGCAGGCTGTACAGCATGCCCGCGGTGGTCACCATGGCGAGCATGACGACGAGCGTCATCACCGCGACGGTCGCGACCAGGCGGGCCTGGCGGTAGTCGCCGTGGGAGATCTCGGTGCCCAGGTAGAGCAGGCCGAATCTGGCGGCCTCCCCCACGGAGAACCACATGATCAAGGGCAGCGCGCATGTGCCCGCAAGGCGTAGCGCGTGCAGGGGCAACGAGAACGGCGACGGCATCCGCTGGGCCGGCGTGGGCGCAGGTCGGGGTGGTGCCGCCACACCTGACGATCCTGACATCTGGTGAATCGTAGCGTCACAGGGTTAACGCCGGGAATGCGGCGCATGTAGTTGAGTGTTCAATCACCCATGAACGAGATCGAGCGGTACCGCTTCGCTGAGCGTCTCCTGGGGATGCGAGACCCGCTCGGCGCCCTGATGATGCTGGAGCCGCTGCTCGAGGAGCACGGCGACGACCACGGCGTGCAGCTGCTCACCGCGCGCGCCTACTACCACTCCGCCCAGCTGGGCAGGGCGAAGCAGGCCCTCGACGGGCTGTTGGAGCGCGACCCGAGCGACCACTACGCCCGCTTCCTGCTCGGCAGGACGCTGGAGCGCGCGAGCAGGCTGGACGAGGCGCTCCCCCACCTGCGCATGGCCGCCGCCATGCACGCCGACCCCGACTACCTGGACTCGGTCGGCAGGGTGGAACGCAAGCTGGCCGCCTGAGCCCGCCGTAGCAGCAGATGCATGAGGCCTCCCGCGACCAGGCCCCAGAAGGCGGAGCCGACACCGAGCCAGCTCACCCCTGAGGCGGTGACGGCGAAGGTGACGACGGCGCCCTCTCTGCCGCGGGGCTCGAGGAAGGCCGAGGAGAGCGATGAGCCGAGCGCGCCGAACAGGGCGAGCCCGGCCACCGCCTCCACCAGGACCGGCGGTGACAGCAGGACGAAGGCGGCGGCCACGCTCGACAGCAGGCCGAGGCCGATCATCGAGACTCCCGCGGTGACCGAGGCGATCCAGCGGCGGGACGGGTCGGGCGAGGCCTCGGGCGAGGCGGCCAGCGCGGCGGTGATGGCGGCCAGGTTGACGGCGTGCCCGCCGAAGGGCGCGCCGAGCGCCGAGGCCGCCCCCGTCGCCAGCAGGACCCCGCGCAGCGGCGGACGGTAGCCGTACCCGGAAAGGACCGCCATTCCCGGCACGTTCTGGGCGGCCATCGTGACCAGGAACAGCGGCACGCCGATGCCGACCACCGCGGGCAGCGTGAAGACGGGAGCCGTCAGCTCCACCACCGGGGCCAGACTGAGGTTCGACGGCGAGGCGGTGAGCGCGATGGCCGCCATCGCGGTGGCGAGCGCCCCCGGCACCGCCCACGTGCGGGCGAAGCGGTACAGCAGCGCCCAGACGACGACCACGGGCCCGGCCAGGTACGGCACGGCGACCATGGCCTGCACCGGCGCGAGGCAGAGCTTGAGCAGCACCCCCGCGAGCATCGCGGCGGCGATCGGGCCGGGGATCGCGGCGATGGCGCGGCCGAGCCACGGCACCAGTCCGGCAGCCATGATGAGCACCCCGCACACGACGAACGCGCCCACCGCCTCGGCGAACCGGCCGCCCGCGGTCAGCAGGAGCGCGGCGCCGGGAGTGGACCACGCGATGGCGATGGGCATCCGGTACCGCAGGCCCAGCACGACGGAGACGGCGCCGACGGCGACGCACAGCGCCATCAGACCGGAAGCGGCCTGCCGTTCGTCGGCGCCGACAGCGCGCAGTCCCGCAAGGACGACGGTGAACGAGCTGGCGAACCCCACTAATGCGGTCACGACTCCCGCGACGATCGGTTGCGTGCGTTCCATATACGGAACGCTACCAGATCGGGCAGGATGACCTCATGACAGCCGTGAACGGCGACCCGCACGAGGTCGGCAGAAGGGTGCGCCGGCTGCGGCAGGAGCGGGGGATCTCGCTGTCCGAGCTCGCCAGGCGGGCAGGCGTGGGCAAGGCGACGCTCTCCGGCCTGGAGACCGGCACCCGCAACCCCACCCTCGACACGCTCTGGGCCATCACCGCGCAGCTCGGGGTGCCCATCGCGGCCGTCCTCGGCCCCCCGGACGACCATGTGACGGTGCGCGGAGCGGCGGTCGAGGCGACGCTGCTCGAGCTGTTCGAGGACGCAGCCGTCACCTACGAGCTCTACCGGATGCGGGTGCCGCCTGGCGCCACGCAGACCTCGCCCGCCCACCACGAGGGCGTGACCGAGCACATCACCGTCTTCACCGGCACGCTCAGCGCGGGCCCGCTCGACGCGCCCCTGCTGGCCGGGCCCGGCGGCTACCTCACGTGGCGCTCCGACGTGCCGCACGGCTACGCGGCCGTGGGCGAGGAGGAGGTCCTCGCCTCGCTGCTGATCCGCTACCCCGCGGCCACCAGCCGGCCGTCGTAGACCAGCCACAGCCCGCCGTCGGCACGCGCGCCGCGCATGCCCTCCGTGGCCTCCTCCCCCGCCAGGGCTGGTAGATCGGGCACGGCGAGGCTCGCGAACGCCACGGTCCTGCCGGGCCGCCACACGCCCGTCGCCACCAGCCGCGGCCCCATGCCCTTCCATCCCTCAGGCTCGTCGGCCACCACCCAGAGGTCTGGATGGCCCGCGACGAGCCTGCAGGCCGGACGCAGCCACGACGCCGCCTCCTGGGGCCACGACACGACCGCGCCGACGTGCCCGCCCACGGCCTCCCACGCCTCCACGAAGGCGCGCGCCCGGTCGGCGGAGGCCGCCGACCGGCCGTGCCCGACGTTGACCAGCAGGGGATGCTGCTGGCTCACCAGCCGCAGCACCCCGTTCAACTCCGCGTCCAGCCCCGCGCTCAGGTTCACCCTCGTCTTCACGCCGCCACCTCCCCCGGCCTGCACGTACGGCACGCGCGATAGCCCGCCGACTCCGCCTGCGCGATGCTGCGGAAGCCGTGCCGATGCCGAGGCGTGATGCGCCTGGCGTTGTGGCAGGTGGGGAAGCACACGATGCCCGTGGTGTCGCTGGCCAGGTAGAAGACCTTCTCCCCTGCCATCGTGCGCAGCCCGTCGAGGTCCACGCCCTCCTCCCGCAGCAGCCGCTCCTTGGCCTCGCCGCCGAACACGTAGTCGCCGACCACGCCGTCCGACCTGATCACCCTGTGGCAGGGGACGAGCAGCGGCACCGGGTTGCGCGCCAGCGCGGTGCCGACCGCGCGCACGGCTCCCGGCCTGCCGATCTGGCGGGCGATCCACCCGTAGGGCCGCACCTCGCCGCGCGGGATGCGCTGCGCCGTCGTCAGTACGTCACGCTGGAAGTCGCTCAGCTCCCGCAGGTCGAGCGGCAGACCCGCGGCCCTCCCCGTGCGAAGCGCGGGCATCAGGCCCGCGGGCGGGCGATCGCCCGGCAGCAACGGCCTGCCGAAGCGGGCCCTGAACTCCTCGGCGAAGCCGGCCAGATCCCCCGCGGCGGGATCCTCGTGCCGGCGCAGGAAGACGATGCCATGGTCGGTGCTGGCGACGGACACCTCGCCGAGCGGGCTCGGCACCCGCACCCAGCGGGCGGCGATCCTGTCGAGCAGCCCCGAGGGCGCGTCGGCGGAGAGTGCGGCGAGCCCTGCGAGCAACGGATCCTGGTTCATCTGGCCATCTCCCTCAGACGCTTGAGCCCCCGCGACACATGCGACTTGACGGTGCCCTGCGGGAGGCCGAGCACCGTGGCCACCTCGCTGACCGGCAGGTCCACGACATGCCTGAGCACGACGGCGGCCCGCTGGTCCTCCGGCAGGAGGCGCAGCAGGTCGGCCAGCTCGCCGCCGGTCTCGCGGCGCTCGGCCGCCGCCTCCACGCCCTCGCCGGTGTCCACCGTGTCCACCGGCTCCTCCAGCAGGTCGGGCGGCGGGTGGCGGACTCTGGACCGGACGCAGTTGCGCCACACGTTCATGAGGATCGTCATCAGCCACGGGCGCGGCTGCAACGCGGCGATGCGCGCGCGATCATAACCCGCCACCGCCCGGTAGGCGCGAAGGAACGCCTCCGCGGTCAGGTCCTCCGCGTCGGCCCACCGCCCGCTCAGCCGCAGCGCCGTGGAGAACACCAGGCCGCGATAGGCCCCGTAGAGCTCGGCGAAGCCGCCGTCGACGTCGTCGAGCAGCGCCTTCCGCACCGGGTCCAGGCAGTCGAGTTGGTTCACGTCCTCTATAACACCGAGATGCCCTGGATCGTTGCGGAATGACGAGAAGGGGGTCACGTCCCGCAGGACGTGACCCCCTTCGAGGTGTCTGGGCGCTCGGTCAGACCGCGACGGCGAGCTGGGCGACCTCACCCAGCTTGGCCTGGACGGCGACGTCCCTGGTGACCCCGCCGCCCGCGATGATGCGGACGGTCCAGTCGCCTGGAGCGGCGAAGAAACGGAAGATGCCCTCGTCTGACACCACGACCTCACCGGTGAACTCGCCCGAGTGGTCGAGCAGGCGCGCGTAGGCGGTACCCGCGCCGGTCACGACGCCCTGGATCACGGCCTGCGTCGACAGGTCGATCCCCGCGGGCAGCGCGACGGTCTGCTCCGGTGCGGCGCATCCCTGAGTCGAAACGGTCATTAGCGTGCCTCCCCCAGCTCGATCGGCACGCCCACGAGCGAGCCGTACTCGGTCCACGAACCGTCGTAGTTCTTCACGTTGGCCTGGTCGAGGATCTCGTGCAGCACGAACCACGTGTGCGCCGAGCGCTCCCCGATCCTGCAGTAGGCGATCGTGTCCTTGCCGAAGTCGACGCCCGCACCCGAATACAGGTCCTTCAGCTCCGTGTCGGACCTGAACGTGCCGTCGTCGTTGGCCGCCTTCGACCACGGGATGTTGCGAGCCGTCGGCACGTGCCCCGCCCGCTGCGCCTGCTCCTGCGGAAGATGCGCCGGAGCCAGCAGCTTGCCGGTGAACTCGTCGGGCGAGCGGACGTCGACGAGGTTGAGCTGGCCGATCGCCGCGACCACGTCATCACGGAAGGCCCGGATGGCGGTGTCCTGCTCCTGCGCCGCGTACGTGGTCGCCGGACGCTCGGGAACCTCGGTCACCAGCTCACGCGAGTCCAGCTCCCACTTCTTGCGACCGCCGTCCAGCAGCTTGACGTTGGAGTGACCGTAGAGCTTGAAGTACCAGTACGCGTAGGCCGCGAACCAGTTGTTGTTACCCCCGTAGAGCACCACGAGGTCGTCGTTGGCGATACCGCGCTCCGACAGCAGCGCCTCGAAACCCGCCTTGTCGACGAAGTCACGACGGACGGGGTCCTGCAGATCGGCCTGCCAGTCGATCCTGACAGCGTTACGGATATGGCCCTTGGCGTAGGCGCTGGTGTCCTCGTCGACCTCGACGAGCACGACACCCGGGGAGTCGAGGTTGGCCTCGACCCAGTCAGCATCCACCAGGGCGGCGGAGCGGCTCATTGGTGAACCTCCATTGTGGCAGCGGGCAGTAGACGGCGAATCATCAAGTACATCTCGCAGCCGAGGCAGAAACCGAAGGCTGCGTTGAGGAAGGCGGCGAGGAGGGCCGCCGCCGTCGCCCCGAGGGCGAGTGGCGTGATCCCGGTGACGAATCCGATCAGCCCCGCGACCGCGAAGACCAGGCCGACCGCCTGCGCGAACCGCGGCGGGCGGGCGTCCTCCGTCTTCTTCGGCGGACTCTTGAAGAGCATCCTGTACGGCGAGCGGCCGGCCACACCGAGTGCGAACACCACGGCTTGGACGGCGAGCAGCCAGACGCTACCCGTCACCAGGACGAGAGCGAGGACGATTGTCGTGACAGCCGCACCGAGGCGCAGCACTCTGGGGTCGGCACGCATCGTGGGATGCTCCTGAAGGGTCGGATGGGGGCGGACCTGAATGTCCGCGCGAGACCGTCCTCAGGCAGCGCGACAGAGCGCGGTGGTCACGCGGCAGAAATCAACCGCGCGCCGCTTCGTCAGCAGCTCTGTCGTGGGGTTCATGGCGACGACATTACCTGTCGTCTCGCCGTCTGTCACATCTCGTCCGGGTCGTGAGACACGATCGGGCCCAGCGCCGCGATCACGTCGGCCTTCCTGGGCTGCCCCGATGCCTTCTTCACGACGTTTCCCGCCCTGTCGAGGACCAGGACGGTCGGCGTCCGCATGATGTCGAGCTCGCGCACCAGGTCGAGCCGCGACTCCGCGTCGATCTCCACGTGCCTGACCCCCGGCACGAGGCCGCTGACGTCCTCGAGAACCCGGCGTGTCGCCCTGCACGGCTGGCAGAACGCCGTCGAGAACTGCACCAGGGTGGCCCGCTCGCCCAGCTCCGTGCCGAGCGTGTCGGCCGTGAGCGTCTGCCCTGCTTCGCGCATGCGTCCGTCGCGGCGCAGCTTCACCACCCCGATCACCGTGCCGAGCGCCAGCGTCGCCAGCACCACCCACCAGCCTGTCATCGCCTGGTGCAACCGCGGTGGCGCGGTGATTCTTCCCTACTTGGCGTTCACCGTGACGAGAAGCCTGCCGGCGTCGTCCCTGATCTCGAAGGCACGGATGGACGCCTGGGGGGTGCGGCTCTCCACGGGGAAGACGGCGGCGCCCTCCTCGTAATGGTTCACGGTGACCTTCCACGGCCTGGTGAACTCGCGCCCGCCGCCCTTGCTCACCACGACCAGCGTGCACTCGGTGCCCGCGGGCACCCCGCCGACCTGCACCTGGAGCGGCATGCCCGGCGTCACGGTCACCATGGCGACGACCTTGCCGTCAGCCGAGTGGCCCCTGAAGGCCGTGCCCTGCGCCTTGAGCGTCATCGCGTCGGACTCGGACGGCTTGGGGGCCGGGGTCGCCGACGGCATGTCGGCGGCGACGCTTGGCTCCTCCTTGGCCAAGGCCTCGGGCTCCTGCGAGGCCTTGCGTTCCGGCGCGGCATCGGGCGCCTTGGTGGCCTCGGGCGCTGCGCCCTGGCCGGCGTCGCCCGCGGAGTCCGCGGCCGGGGCCGAAACCGTGGCCGTCAACTCCTGATGGGTAGTGGTCCAGACCGTGCCGCCCACCGCCAGCACCGCGACCGAGGCCGCGACCGCCAGCAGGATCCGCCCGCGCCTGTGGCGCTTCACGCGGTCGTTCAGCAGCCGGTCGAGCACCTCACGAGGAGGGCGGGCGACCAGCTCCACGTCCCTCTCCGACACCTTCGCCAGGAACGAGGACACCCCTTCGAGCTCCATCAGCTCGTCGGTGCACCCCTCGCACGAGGCCAGGTGCACCTCGATCTCCAGCGCCTCCTCGGGATCGAGTGCCCCGAGCGTGTAGGCGCCGAGCGACAGCCGTACCTCCTCGCACGTCATCACGGCGCCAGCCCCCGCTCTTCCAGGGCGAGCTTCAGCGCCCGCAGCGCGTAGTAGGTCCGTGACTTGACCGTTCCAGCAGGGATGCCGAGCGTCTCCGACGCCTCCTTCACCGATCGCCCCCGATAGTAGACCTCCAGCAGCACCTCACGATGCTCGGGCCGCAGCGCGGCCAGCGCCTCCGCCACCGCCCACGACTCGACCGCCTTCTCGAGCTCGTCGTCGGCGGGGATGACGGCGAGTGCCTCGTCGCCCGTCTCCTGGGGCCTGGCCTTCCTCGCGCGGTGCTGGTCGACGACGAGGTTGCGAGCCACTGTGAACAGCCACGCCCTGATCGGGCGTCCAGAGACCGCCTCGGGATGCCGCCACGCCCGCAGCAGCGTCTCCTGCACGACATCCTCCGCTCGGCCCGGGTCCCCGGTCAGTCGCAGTACGTAACCGTAGAGCGGCCCCGCGTGCTCGTCGAAGAGGGTTCTGACGAGTTCCTCGTCGGCAGTGCCTGCTGGGCTCACCTCCTCATCACGTACGGTGCGCCGTACCGGTTCAAAGTCAGCCACGGAGAGGTACGTCACTTGCCTCGGCGGTGATCTCCAGCCCGGCCGGGACGGTCTTCACTTCCGTCACCTTCACGTCGAACGGGAGTTTGCCCTTGAACGGGATCGTGTAGCCCAGCATGCCCGCGGCCTTGGACGGGATGCCGTTGACCTTCTCCGCGGTCACCCTGATGCCGCCTTCGACGACCTCGACCCGCATCTCGGCGTCGAACTTCACCTTGGTGAGGCCGAGGTTGACCTCGCCCGAGGCGGTCAGCCTGTCGCCGGTCCCGCCGATCTTCACCCCGCGTGGCGCGAACCTGTCCACGGTGGACCTCGACAGGGTGCCCTGGACGTGCACCCGGCCCGCGACGATCTGGGCCCTGTTCTGGATGACGTCGGCGAGCGGTGCCGTCACGTCGTAGGCGGCGCCCCGAAGGTTCTCCACCTTCACAGTGTTGTAGGTCAGCGTGCCCAGGTCGAAGCGGACCTCCGGATAGCGGCCCGCGATCGCCTGCGTGAGGAACGGGATGCCCTCGATCGTCACGGTCGGCGTGCCTGACAGGTCGGAGGCGGCGGCGATCCTGGTGGCGATGTCGCGTTGCACCCCTGACACCGCCACCCTGTCCACGGCTACGAGAAGAACGATCAGCACGATCAGGAAGATGATCAGCTTGCGCATCGGGCTCCTTCGGGGGCGGTGCCTGGCGCTACCCTATCCTCCGGCAAAGGGGGGAAGGATCTCTACAACCGCCCCTTCGGGCAGGATCACCGAGGAATGCTCCCGTTTGCCGACGGGGTCACCGTTCACCAGGAATGACGAGCGGCGCACGACTCTCGCGAGCTCCTCCCGATTCCCTGTGATTTTCATCATGAGCTGGTCCAGCGTGTCGGCCTCGAAAACCTCCTCCGCCACACCCGCCGCTTCCTTCGCCGCGGCCCAATAGCGAACTTTTCCCGTGGCCATAGCCACCTCACAATCAATTCCGTTCCATTGTGCGGGTTCGTTAACGAAGATGTTTCATGTGAACGCCTGTTCACCAGGTGGACGCGACCGAGACGCTTCATTCACGTGGGTTATCCTCACGTACGACGGGATCCGGGCGACGTAGCCCCCGGATCCCACACGTGTTTGTACGGCACACCACGGTCGGCAGACGCGTATGCCCTACCGGAGGAGTCGTAATGAGCAACCTGCTCCTGCTGACCAACGCTCTCGAACCGTCCGCCGAGGTGCTGCCTGCGCTGGGTCTTCTGCTGCACTCCGTCCGTGTCGCGCCGGCCGAGGCCTCCGCGCTCATCGACGCGCCACCGGCCGACGCCGTGCTCGTGGACGCGAGACGCGAACTGGTCCACGCCAAGAGCCTGTGCAGGTTGATCCGCACCACGGGCATCGACTGCCCGCTCCTGGTGATCGTCACCGAGGGCGGTCTGGCGGGCATGACCGCCGAGTGGGGTGTCGACGACGTCCTGCTCGACAGCGCGGGCCCCGCCGAGGTGGAGGCCCGCCTGCGCATGGCCACGGGACGGCTGTCCATGGCGGGGGCGGAGGAGGTCCCCGACGAGATCCGCAGCGGCGACCTGTCCATCGACGAGGCCACCTACACCGCCAGGCTGCGGGGGCGCGCCCTCGACCTGACGTTCAAGGAGTTCGAGCTGCTGAAGTACCTCGCACAGCACCCGGGCAGGGTCTTCACCAGAGCCCAGCTGCTGCAGGAGGTGTGGGGGTACGACTACTTCGGCGGCACGCGGACCGTGGACGTGCACGTGCGGCGGCTGCGGGCGAAGCTGGGGCCCGAGTACGAGTCGCTGATCGGCACCGTGCGCAACGTCGGGTACCGCTTCGTGCCCGACCGGGGTGTCGCCGACGCCGACAGCCCCGCCCACGTCTGACCCTGGCCCCTTCCCTATCCGAGGGTGACGCTCTCCAGCGTCACCAGTCGCATCCCCGTAGCAGTCTGAACGGCCTGGGCGATCTCCACGCAGGCCGGCTCCGCGACCCCGACCGTCAGCCCGGCCCGCTCGTCACACCAGGCGGCGATCCGCTCCGCCGTCGTCACGTGGCTCGCGAAGTGCGCCAGGCTGACGTACGCCGCCGCCCCATCGCCTGGAGCCCTCCACAGGGGGACGGTCGAACGTGGTCCCCCTGTGGAGCAGCGCCGACCGGCCCTGCGCGGCGAACGCCGGGAAGCTCCGCATCAGTCGCGCAGGTCGGATTCGAGCAAGCCCATGATGATCGTGTCGTACCACTTGCCGTCGCGGCGGAAGGCCTCGCGAGCCCTGCCCTCCTCGACGAAGCCGACCTTCTCGTAGACCCGTCGCGCGCCGTCGTTGGCCTCCACCACCCACAGCGTGATCCTGTGCAGGCGCATCTTGTCGAACCCGTACCTGCAGACCAGCCGCATGGCCTCGGTGGCGTAGCCGCGGCCCCACGTGTCCTTCTCGCCGAGGTAGATGTCGAGTTCGGCGTCCCCGGTCTCCGGCTCGGCGCCGCTGAGCCGTACCAGGCCGATCAGCCTGCCCTCGTCGAGGATCTCCACCCCGAGCAGCACGTTCTCGTAGGAGTTGCGGTCACGGGCCTCGTGACGGGCGACGGTCTGGGCGAGGGACTCGGGGTAGCCGTCGTGCAGCCAGCGCATCACGTCAGGGTCGCTGTTCCAGCGCCAGAGCGCCTCGGCGTCGCCGGGCTCCATGGGTCGCAGCCGGATGCGGGTTCCGATGAGCATGGGCGGTAGACGATCAGATCGGACCAAGGGCCCGCAACCGAATAAACCGGGCGGGCCCTTGGCGGGGTGCGAAGGTCAGTCCACGACCGTGATGCGGTTGGTCGCGGGCGGGGCGACGGGGCTGTGCCTGCCCAGGTAGTCGACGAAGGCGTCGATGTCCAGCGGGCCGCTCCACAGGTCCGTGCCGTTCTTGAACTCGGCGAAGGCGTCACCGCCGCCGACGAGGAAGTTGTTCACCGCGACGCGGATCGACTGGCCGTCGGTCACCGCGACGCCGTCGATCTTCATGTTCGACACCTTGGAGCCCCACGGGGCGCTCCTGCTGTAGGTGTAGGTGAAGTTCGCCGACGGCTGGAGGATCTTGGTGAACGCCTGGTTGTTGGGCCCGCCGACGAACTGCTGCTCCAGAGCGGTCTTGAGCTGCGCGCCGGTCAGCGTGATCACCTGGGTGAGGTTGTTGAACGGCTGCACGGTGAACGCCTCGCCGTACGTCACCACCCCGTCGCCCTCGCCCGCGGGCGAGCTCGGGTAGTTGAGGGGCGCGCGCACGCCACCGGGGTTCATGAACGCGATCTGCGCGTTGCCCCCGGTCTTCGTGGCCTCCAGCTGGCTGTCGGCGATCAGGTTGCCGAGCGGCAGCTCGCCCGAAGGAGCGGCGGTGGTGCCGATCTCCGCGCTGATCCTGCCGACCTGCTTGTTCGCGATCGCCGCGCTGGCGTCCTTCCACTTCTTCACCGTGGCCGCGACCTCCGCGTCCTCGGTGACGTCGCGGGTGACGACGTGGTTGCCCGCGACGACGGAGGATCGGACGACGTCACCCGAGCGCCTGTCGACCTGGAAGTCGATCTGGGTGACGACACGGCCGAAGGAGGAGCCCTGCGTGTAGACGCGCGGCTGGCCCGCCGGGTCGTTGGCCTTGCAGATGTAGGCCTGGTGGGAGTGACCGCTGACGATCATGTCGACCTGCGGGTCGAGGCCTTTGGCGATGCGCGAGCCGTTGCCGGGGGTCACCGAGCAGGCGCTCGGGTCCTGGTTCGGGGTGATCTGGTCGCCCTCGTGCACGAGCACGACCTGTGCCTTGACGCCGGCGCGGGCCAGCAGCCTGGACACCTTGTTGGCCGCGGCGACCTCCTCGGTGAACTTCAGGCCCTGGATGCCGCTGGACGAGACGATCGTCGGGGTCGTGGCCGTCACCAGCCCGATGAAGCCGACCTTGACGCCGTTGATCCGCTTGATGAAGTACGGCGGGAGCGCGTACCTGTCGTTGCGCTCCTTCAGCACGTTCGCGCCGAGGAAGTCGAAGTCGGTGCCGCGCCACCTGCCGTCGGGAGAGCAGCCGTCCACCGGGTGGCAGCCGCCCTTCATCAGGCGCTGAAGCTCGGCGTAGCCCTCGTCGAACTCGTGGTTGCCCGCGGAGGACGCCTTCAGCCCCATCTGGCCGAGCACCTGCAGGGTCGGCTCGTCGTGGTAGGCGGCCGAGATCAGCGGCGAGGCGCCGATCAGGTCACCGGCCGCCACCAGCATGGTGTTGCGGTCGGTGCGCTGCTCGACGTGCGCGGCCAGGTAGGCGGCGCCTCCTGCGATGGAGTACTTGCCGCCGACGATGCCGGTCAGCTTGCCGTCGGCGTCGACCAGCGGCCCGTTGGGGTCGAGGATGCGGCTGCTGGACCCGCTCGGCGGCTCGAGGTTGCCGTGGAGGTCATTGATCGTCAGCAGGCGGACGGGAACCGTCCGCTCGGGCCTGGCCGCGTCGGCGGGCCCCGCCACGAGCGCTAACCCGCCCAGGCCGATGGCCCCCGCGACGACAAGCGGGAGGAAAGAGCGAGAGGTCATGCCTGCAGACGTTACGGCGGCAAACTATGCAGCAGACGTCTGAAAGGTAACGATTCATCGGACCCCCACATGGCGTCATTTGCCAGTCGGCCGCCTAGAGTTCGATCTATGACTGTGCGCGTGGTCGAGCGAGGACGGCTCGATGACCAGGAAATAGCCGGTGTGTTGGGGGTCGTTGAGGCGGCGACGGACGCCGACGGGGTTCGCCCGCTCAACGAGCACGTGATGCTGCACCTGCGCTACGGCGGTGACGAGCGGGCGCGCTCGCTGCTGCTCTACGCGGACGGCACGCTGGTCGGCTACGCGCACGTGGACCCCACGGACGAGGTCGAAGGGCCGAGCGGCGAGCTGGTCGTCCACCCGGCGTTCCGCCGCAAGGGGTACGGCAGGACGTTGCTGCGTGCCGTACTGAACGCCGCGGGTGGACGGCTGCGGCTGTGGGCCCACGGCGACCACACGGGTGCGGCCGCTCTGGCGGCCTCGCTGGGATTCGAGCGGGTGCGGTCGCTGTGGCAGATGCGCCGTTCCCTGTTCGCGCCGCTTGCCGCCTCGCCCATGCCCGGCGGGGTACGGCTGCGCACGTTCGTGCCGGGCGAGGACGAGGAGGCGTGGCTCAAGGTGAACGCCGCCGCCTTTTCGAACCATCCCGAGCAGGGGTCGTGGACGCTGGAGGACGTACGGCGACGCGAGTCCGAGCCATGGTTCGATCCGTCAGGATTTTTCCTAGCTTTTCGCGATACGCGGCTGGTGGGCTTCCACTGGACCAAGATCCACGGGTCCTCCTCGGAGGAGCACGGCCACGAGCCGCTCGGCGAGGTCTACGTCGTGGGCGTCGACCCCTCCCAGCAGGGGACCGGCCTGGGCAAGGCGCTCACCCTCGCCGGCCTGCGCCACCTGCGCTCGCGCGGCCTCGCCCAGGCGATGCTCTACGTGGACGAGGCCAACACGGCGGCCATCAGGCTGTACGAGTCCCTCGGGTTCAACCGGTGGGACGTCGACGTGATGTACGCGGCTACTCGATGAGGGCGTGAAGACCGTAGTACGACAGCGCCGCCACCAGCGCGGCCGCGGGGATCGTGAGGATCCACGCGGTCACGATGTTGCCGGCCACCCCCCACCGCACGGCCGACAGCCGCTTGGTGGCGCCCACACCCATGATCGCGCTGGTGATCGTGTGCGTGGTGGAGATGGGGGCGCCGAAACCGATCGCCGCGACGTACAGAACCGTGGCGGCGGCGGACTCGGCCGCGAAACCCTGCGGCGGGTCGAGGGCGATGATCCTGCGGCCCAGCGTGCGCATGATGCGCCAGCCGCCGGCGTACGTCCCCAGAGAGATGGCGCCGGCCGCGGCCAGGATCACCCACTGCGGGATCGAGTCCGTCGGACCCGCGTACCCCCCGACCACCAGCGCCAGGAAGATCACACCCATGGTCTTCTGCGCGTCCTGCAGGCCGTGCCCGAGCGCCATCGCGGCCGCCGAGACGGTCTGCGCGTAACGGAAGCCCCTGTTGGTGCGTCCCGGTTGCGCGTTGCGGAAGATCCAGTAGATTGCGATCATGATCGCGGCGGCGAGGGAGAAGCCGACCAGGGGCGACAGGATCATCGGGATGACGACCTTGTCCACGACACCGCTCCAGTGCACCACGCTGGCCGAGGCGAGCGCCGCCCCGACCAGACCGCCGATCAGCGCGTGACTGGAGGAGGAAGGCAGCCCGAAGTACCAGGTGACGAGGTTCCAGGTGATCGCGCCGATCAGTCCTGCCCCCACCACCACCAGACCGTGAGTGCCCTCAGGCGCGTCGATGATGCCCTTGCCGACCGTCTGCGCGACCTGAGTGCCCAGGTGCGCGCCGATGAAGTTCATCGCGGCGGCCAGGAACAGCGCCGCGCGCGGGGTGAGCGCGCGGGTCGAGACCGAGGTCGCGATGGCGTTCGCCGCGTCGTGGAAGCCATTGGTGTAGTCGAAGACCAGTGACACGACCACCACGCCGATGACGAGGGCGAGCGTGAGGTCCACTTAGCTTTCCTTGACCGCGATCGACTCGACCGTGTTCGCCACATGCTCGAACGCGTCCGCCGCCTCCTCGAGGCGGTCGATGACCTCTTTCATCTTCATGACGGTGAGCGCGTCGTACTCACCGCTGAAGAGCTTGGCAAGCAGCTTCCTGTAGACCTGGTCACCCTGGTTCTCCAGGCGGTTGACCTCGATCCAGTACTCGTTGAGATTCTTCATCGAGCGCAGCCGCGGCATGGCCTCAGCCGTCAGCTCCGCCGCCCGCTCCAGCACCTCCACCTGACGGACGACGTCCTTCGGCAGGTGGTCGATCTTGTAAAGGACGATGAGGTCGGATGCCTCTTCCATGGCGTCCATCACATCGTCGAGGTTCGAGGCGAGGCGATAGATGTCCTCGCGGTCGAAAGGCGTGATGAAGCTCTCATTCAGCCGGTTCATGATCGCATGAGTGCGTTCGTCACCGGCGTGCTCGCAGGCGCGCATCTTCTCGGCCAGCGCTTCCCTGTCCGAGCCGTCACTGATGATCTCCACCAGCAAGCGCGATGCCGTGACCAGGTTGTTCGCGGAGTCCGCGAACAGGTCGTAGTAGCTGTCCTCACGAGGCGTGAGACGCAGGCGCACGTCGTTCTCCAGATGTGCGGGGATGGTCCGCAGAGAAGGGTACGGGTTACCAGCGGAAATGCGAACTTCATGGTGCGCACACCCACTCTTCTCCTTCTCGCTACCCGCCGTATGATCTGCGACACCGGCTACAGGGGTAGTTTGGGGCCCATTTTTCCGGTGACCGCTTTGCCGTGGGTAGCGGGGTTTCGGGAGCTGAGACCGGGTCTGTGCCGCCACCGGTCAGCGACCCTGGGCGCGAGGGTAGATTTTCGGACGGCCGACCTGGGATTTCGGCTCACGAGCCCGGTGACGCCTCGAGACCCGGACCTCCGGCCCGGACGACACCTCCGCTCACCGCCGCCGCGCCCGGCCGCCGCCCATCTCCGCGCCCGGTCGCCGCCCATCGCCGCGCCCGGCTGCCGCCCATCGCCGCGCCTCCAACCGGGGTGAGCGATCAGGCACCCATCGCCCGGACGACGGCCCCCGAAACGGGAACCCTCCGGCCCGGGGGCAACGACCGCACCCATCCCTTTGACCCCCTTGGCCAACGCACGGCCTCAGACCCGAGGCCGCAGCCCTACAGACCGCACCATCCCCGCTCCCGGACGATCTTCTCACGAGAACACCCGGCCTCACCCTCTGGACAACCGACCCCATCGACCCCATCGGCCCGGGCTACCGCCCCATCGACTGCGTCCCTCCGGACGGCCGACCCCGTCGACCCCATCCCCCGGACGACCGGTCCCATCAACCCCGTTCCCGGACGACCGGTCCCATCGGCCCCGTCCCCCGGACGGCCGGTCCCATCTGCCTGGACGACCGGCCGCTGTCCCCCGGCATCCGGCCGACCCTGCCCGCGGCGCCGTACGGAGGGCCCTCTCCTGGACGGACAACCTCTGCCTCCTGGACGCCCGGCAGGCCCTGTTTCGGGAACGACCGAACTCACCCTGAACGGACGACCCCTCCCACAGGAAGCGTCTGGCCCCTGGAAATGCCGGGACCCATCCCTCGTGGAGGACGAATGTCCCTCGTGGAGGACGAATGTCACCTACTCCGCACCCGGGCACACGGCTGCTCCCGCACCGAGCCCACGGCGGCCTACGAGACCGAACACACGCGCCGGCGGACGGCCACAGCCGACACTCCTCAGGAACGAGCCGTCGTCAGGATCGTCAGATCACGGTCCGGTGGAAGTTCCTGAACGACCGGGAAGGAGTCGGCCCACGCTGCCCCTGGTAGCGGGAGCCGTACTTCGCCGACCCATACGGATGCGCCGCCGGCGAACTCAACCGGAACATGCACAGCTGCCCGATCTTCATCCCCGGCCACAGCTTGATCGGCAACGTGGCCACATTTGACAGCTCCAACGTCACGTGCCCCGAGAAGCCGGGATCGATGAACCCCGCGGTCGAATGCGTCAGCAACCCCAGTCGGCCCAGCGAGCTCTTCCCCTCCAACCGGCTCGCGAGATCGTCGGGCAGCGTGATCACCTCATACGTGCTGGCCAGCACGAACTCCCCCGGGTGCAGGATGAACGGCTCATCGCCCTCAGGCTCCACCTGCCGGGTGAGATCAGGCTGCTCGACAGCGGGATCGATGTGCGGGTACCGGTGGTTCTCGAACACCCTGAAGTACCGGTCGAGCCGTACATCGATGCTGGACGGTTGGATCATCTCCTTGTCGAACGGGTCGAGCTTGACACGCCCGGACTCGATCTCGGCAAGGATGTCTCTGTCAGAAAGCAGCACGCTGAGCAACTTACCGTGTGCCACGGGAAACTCGGTTGGCTCGCGGTTGCTGATGTGCGCCTGGTTTCCGCTACAGTGGTGGGCGCGGCTCCAGCCGATGCGGGTGTAGTTCAATGGCAGAACATCAGCTTCCCAAGCTGACAGCGCGGGTTCGATTCCCGTCACCCGCTCCACACATGAAGGCCCAGGTCAGGGATTTAACCCCGACCCGGGCTTTGATCGTTTCTAGGGCTGGTTGATCTTCGCGGGCCATTAGGTCTCGTCCTACGAGAGCCTTGCTCTATGGACGAGCACTGCTGTGAGTTGATGACCCGTCAAGTGACGTGGCGCTGCGACGATCACGAAGATCCGTTCGACTGCCTGGACATCCTCATAGGGTTCGACGCCAGGTTCCGGGAGTACGGACTGATCATCCATGACGGTGGGACCTCGACCATCGGCATCGCCTTCTGCCCTTGGTGCGGGAGCCGCCTGCCCGTTTCTCAGCGTGATCGCTGGTTCGAGGAACTGGAGCAGCGCGGGATCGACCCATGGGGAGCCGAGGTCCCCATGGAGTACAAAGACGGGCGTTGGCTGCACTCATGACCCGGCCAGCGGAGCGATTGGCTCTCGGCACCTTAGTCATCCCGTAGGCACCAGCGTTCCGGTCGCGCCGCCGTCCTCATCACTCTCATGCTCTTCTAGCTGCCGATTGATCGCATCCGTGATCGTCTGGTCGGCACCCCGTACAGCGTGCTGATCAAGGCGGCAGCGCGCGGCCCTCCCCGCGCGGGCATGCGGCCCGGGGGCTGGTCCCGCGCGGGGGAACCGCGCGCCGGGAGCACAAGGTCGCCAAACCTTAAAGTATCGACATGTCCGAGAGCACACCGTCCGACGGCCGGTACGCCGAACTTCGCAGACTGGGCGAGGAAGAGCGTTACATGGCGGTCGAGCTCCAACAGACCCGCGCCCAGATTGCCAGCCTCATTCAGCAGTTCCTTCCGCCGCATGCGCGCGCCGAGAAGATAGACGAGGTTGTGCAGGCCAGCGGCTACAGCCGGACTCTGATTGACGCCCTCCGGTACAAGGACCATCCCTGGCACCAGGGCAGCAGGCCCAAGAAGGAATAAGCCTCCGGCGGGGAACTCCGGCTCCGGGATGATCGCCGCGCCGGGCCTTAGGCCTGTAGGTGGTTGAGGTGGAAGCAGGCGGGCCAGCCTGTAGCGGGACAGGACGCGGTGCACGGTGGAAGGGTGCAGGACCAGCAGTTAGGCGATGCGGGCCGGTCCCCACGACGTGTCACCCGCACCTTGATGATCCGTCGTTCGGTTCGGGTCGGGGTGCATCGGGGACTGTGGTGTGGCAGGGAGGATCGATCGGCCATGCCGGCCGCGCCGTGCTGTCGGTAGCGGTCGGCCCACCGTTTGGCTGTGGTTACGGCCACCTGGAAGCGTTCGGCGGCGCGGCGCAGGGGCCAGCCGTCGTCGACGACACAGCGGGTCAGCCGAAGCCGGCCTGTTTCACTCAGCGGGGCGTTACGGTAGGACACGAGGGCCTCCGGCAAGCTCGGCGTAGATGTCGCAATCCACACCGAACCCGCAGGCCCTCCCTCATTTCAATCACATCGGGCTCGTGTCCTTGGCGAACTCAACCTCTGTGGTCATTACACCTAGCGCGTGAACTCACTTCGGAGGTAGCCGTGAAAGAGCGAGAACGGACTGTATCTTGATCGCGCCTCTTGTTGCACGAAGAGGTAATCGGCGATGACGTGACCAGCGAAGTGACCACTTCTCACCACGAAGGGCAAGCCCGCTGTGCCGCGCAAGGGATCGCCGATATCCACCATGAGTCCGCCTACCAGCGCCACGGGAAGGTTGATCTGGTGGACAGATTTGAAGAGCAGTTCGATGTGGAGCGCATCCGGCTCGAACTCCGTCCGTAAGACGAGCTCGCTATGCGAGGGTGAGTAGCTCCAGATCCGGAAGCGGCGACCGGGGAAGCTCAGGGGGAGAGCGAGCTGGCCGGGGTAGCGATCGTGGCTCACGGTGTGAGCTGACCACGGCCATCATCGTGAAGCAAGACGCCAGCGCATGATCGCCGTACAATTTGCCCGAGGTGACGAGCGGTCAACCACGGTCACTATCAGTCTGGAGGTCATCGCCGCTGACCAGGTTTCCGCTAGTACGGCGGCCATGATCGTTGCAGTTCCCAAGCTGACAGCGCAGGTTCGATTCCCGTCACCCGCTCCACTTCAAAGGCCGCCGCGGGCCGTAGCAGCACCACGCGCCAGCTGTACCCGATACCCACGCCGACCTCTGCACCGCGCCGCCACCTGGCGCTTTACTCCTCGCCGGCCGGCGCGCAATATTCACCGGATTCGATTGCCGACCTCTGGCATGATCCGCTGCATGCAGACCCGGATCTTCTTCGTACGCCACGGCGACTCCCTCCACAAGAGGCAGGGCGTGATAGGCGGTCCGAAGGGATGCCGCGGCCTCACCGAAACCGGACGCAAGCAGGCCGCACAACTCGGGCAACGGATCGCCACTGAGATCGAAGACGACACGGCGACGATCTACTCCTCGACCCTGCCCCGGGCAGTGGAAACGGCCGCCGCGATCTCAGCGGCCACCGGCCTGTCCTCCTCCCAGGACTGTGGGCTCTGCACTTGGCACACGCCGCCCGAGGCAGACGGCCTCACCCACGCGGAATTCTCCCGACGTCTCGACATCGAGGGCGGCGGCATCTACCGCCCCTTCCAGAAAGGTAACGAGACCTGGGCCGAGATGGTGGCACGCACCAGCCGCACGATCGCAGACCTCGCCCACCGCCACCGCGGCGAAACCATCATCATCGTTGGCCATGCCGAAACGGTCGAGATCTCGTTCAACGCCCTCGGACTGTTGCCCCTCTACCGCTCCTTCGACCTGAAGGTGTCCCCTACCTCGATAACAGAGTGGACCACCGACCAAGACCCCACACAGTGGCCACCGCCCAGATGGACACTCGTCCGCTTCAACGAAACCACAGCCCCTGGCGGGAGCACTCCGGCTCCGGGGTGATCACCAAGGGTGCAATAGTCGCCGTCGGCCCGAGGGTGGGTGGCTGAGGCGGGCCCCGATCATCCCGCCCGCCATCGACCCGGGACAAGCCGAGCACGGTGGCCCGCATCGTGCCGGGCGAAAGTGTCCTGGCGCACGCCGCGGCCGGCGGAGTGGGCAGTCAACTCGGCCAGGCCGCCAGACTGCTCAGCGCGGGCCGCGTGGTCGGCACGGCAGGCAGCACCAGCAAGATCGAGGTGGCCAGGAGCAAGGTGGCCAGGAGCTTCGGCTACCAGGAGGTGGTGCTCCGCGATCAGCATCCCTCCGGCTTCGACATCGTGGTCGACATGGTGGGCGGTACGGCACGCCGTACCGGGCTCGATGCCCTCAACCCGATGGGCCGCCTGATCGTCATGGGCAACGCCAGCGGTGCCGAGGATGTGCGCATCCCGGCCAACGAGTTGTGGCTCTCCAACAAGACCGTGTCGGGGTTCAACCTGGCCGCTTTCAGCGCCACCTACCCTGAGGAGACAGGACGGGCACTGCGCCGAGCCGTCGCTGCCGTGGCGGCAGGCGACCTGCGGCTGCACGTGGAGGAATTGGCGTTGGAGCAGGCCGCCGAGGCGCACCGGCGCATCGAGTCCGGCACGACCACGGGCAAGCTCGTCCTCAAGGTCGCCTGATCTCACCTGCTTCGGCGGTGTGGGTACCAGCCCGAAACTCGTCGCCGATCTCGTCGAGCTCATCACCGAAACTCAGCAGTGGTCCAGGCGTCACCGTGCCGGCGGCCCCTCCCCCACAGATGGCTCCCGCACAGCCCCTCGTCGGGAGGCTCTGTAGGGTGACGGAATGGCTGAGACGCAACGTCGACCCGTACCACGCAACGACTCAGGTGAGATTGACACCGCTCTGGCGTTCCTGACGTTCGCTCGGGAATCGGTTCTCAAGAAGACCCACGGGCTGGACGACGAGCAGCTACGACGCGTCCTGGTTGACACCGGCACCACCCTGCTTGGGCTGGTCCACCACCTGACCATGGCGGAACGCTACTGGTTCGGGTACCACCTGACCGGAGTCAAATCGGAGAAGGACTGGGACTTCGGCATGGATGCGGCCGGGCTCGACACCGCACAAGTCCTGGCCGACTATCACACGGCGATCCAAGCAAGCGATGCCGCGATTCGCGCTGCGGGTGACCCCTCGGCCCCAGTGGCGGAGCCCATCGACGGGGAGTTCCGGACGCTGCGCTGGGTCCTTGCCCACATGACAAGCGAAACCGCCCGCCACGCAGGCCACGCCGACATCCTCCGCGAGCAGATCGACGGCACCACCGGCCGATAGACGGCGCGCTGATCAAGGGCGTCTCGCACACGCCCGCGCTTGGGCCGAGACGCCGAAACGGCGAATTGGCGAACAGGTGCAAAGCGGTCCAGACCTCTGATCGCCTCGGGCGGGGGCACTCCGGCTCCGGGATGATCTCCGATCCCAGATCAGGGGCCGTAGGTGGTCAAGGTCCAAGCCTGATCATCCCGTCCGCAACGTCCGGGCAGACGGGAAGATCAGGCAGGAGGAAGGGAAGGGGTACCGAGGGCGGACCGCGCGAGGCGGTCTTGAATGAGCCGCTGGCGGTGGGCAGGAATGCGGCAGGCATTCATTGCCCGTTGCAACAGATCAGAATCGAACCCGCGCGTACCCATGTAGTCGAGGAGCGGGTCATATCGATCAGCCCGGTCTCGCAGGAGCTCCGAACCCAACCGGAGTTCCAGCCGAACCACCGGCACGTGGTGAGAACCGCACGTGATCAGGACGTAATGCTGCCATGGCCCGCTGCCCACACATTCCATGGCGTCGGAATCGACTCGTCGTTCGACTGTGCTGAGCTCCAGTTCAACCCCATTCACCTCGAACCTGGCGAAGTATTGCGAAGATTCGGGTAACCATGAGGCGGTATATAGACAGGGGAACGATGAGAGTGCCGCGGCGAACGTGTCTACGTCTTCTCTGCTGGCGAGCAAGACGTCGATGTCCCCAACAGGGAGTGGTACGCCTTGCAGAAGTGCGGCACTTGTGCCACACACGCGATACGCCGTGTCGGCGCCCGCAGCTCCCAGCGCATCGAGCGCCATGTCTAATGTCGTCGTTATATCCGTCAGGTTCAGTGATCTTTTCCCGTCGCCCATGTAGATCAACGTATCAATCATGCAAGTGCGCGCGTCAGGCGTCCGAGGCGGCCACGCTCATGTTCTCGGTGGGACGAAGGTCATGAACATGCGGACCTGGAAGACCGATCGCGCGTACGGCCTCCGTCCACCCAGCGAGCTTGCTGAACCCGCTCCGCCGCATCGGACCGCCCTTGACCCCGGTCGCTCTCGGGCGCCGGCTGCTCGGGCCTCGCGCAAGGGCGCGAGCGCACCAGACCGGCTGATTCCACATGCTCGACCCACTGATGCACCACGGAGTGCGCGGACGGCGATGTCCGATCTCACGAAACCGGGTGGAGTCTCGCTGAAGTCGGCCGACATCTGACTCGAGCGCGAACCCTGCCAAGGGCGATACTTACGTGGATGAGCAAAGGGGAATCGAAGCGGAACGCCGTCATCATCCCTGGAGGGATGTACGGACCGCAGGCAGGATTACTCGCCTACGTCAGCGAAGCGGCCGCCCGCCGTGACGCCATTATCGAACTGATCTCATGGACGCCGCCGAGAGACCGCCTCCTGGAGAGGGGGCCGTCCTGGGTCTACGAACAAGTGTCGCCCGTCGCGGAGAGGCTGGGGACACCGCTGCTGATCGGCAAGTCGCTCGGCTCCTTCGGCGCCGCTGTGGCTGCGGACCGGGGCTTGGCGGGTATCTGGTTGACGCCGCTGCTCACGACTCCCGCTTGTGTGGATGCGTTGCGCCGGGCCACGGAACCATTCCTGCTCGTCGGCGGCACGGCGGACGAGTTCTGGGATGGCGCGACAGCGCGGGAGTTGACGTCGCACGTGTTGGAGATCAATGGCGCCGATCACGGGATGAAGTTGCCGGGGCCGCTCCACAAGTCCGCCGAGGTCCTCGGTCAGGTGACGACGGCCGTCGAAGCCTTCCTCGACAACATCGTCTGGCATTGACGCGCGTTCCACAAACACAGAGCCCGTGAACAGCCTGCGCGCCACGCAACGGCGAACAGGATGAGGCTTCTGTTCCTCCCAAGGTGACGACGCAGGTTCGATTCACGTCAGGCCTCAGGGTTCAGAAAGTGCTGAAGGGGTTTCATTCGCGGTCTTCAGCACGGCCGAATCATACTGCGGAGCAGGCCATATCTGAAGGTAATGGTCATGTACCGAGTAACGCTCTTCGTCCATTCCTCGGACGTGATACCGCAAGCGGTATGTTCCGGGACCGGAAAGCAGCGGAGAAAGGCTGTGCGCCTTTTCCTCGTCCCAGTCCATGAGCCATCCGATCAGGACGACCTCACCCGACGGGGAATCGAAACCGATCTCCGCGATGTCCTCATAGCCGTCAAGGTCAGCACCCGGATCACGGTCGGCGGCAGTCACCGTGAAGGGAACCATCCCCCACTGCAGCGCGACATTCAGGATGGCGACGCCTCTCCCTTCCACTTTGATGAGCCCGGCCGATTGAGTCGGTGGATCATCCGACCTGTCGGCGGCGTCATAGTCCCCCCGATCCAGGAGATAGACCCGACCGGTGTCCTCCACCTCCACATCCATCCGCTTGGTGCGCATGACAGAAGACTCATCTCCGCTCATGGATGGGAACCATAGAGTCCGTCACCGACAATTCCGGCCTTGGGCCAGCGCACCAGGACTGCGCAAGGAATCACCGGCACTTACGGTCAATCGACCGGCATATGCCCAGGTCATCGCTTTCCTCGCTCAGGTCGCATGATGCCGACAGTTCGGATTCGATTCCCGTCACCCGCTCCGACAACGAGGGCCTGGATCCGGGAGAGATTCCAGTCTGGGCATCTTTCACGCGATTGACGTCCTACGGGGACCAAGATCCCGGCCGAGCCGGCCATCGCCCTCATGGATCCCGCTGATGTGCCGGTCGATGGCGTCCGTGAGCGTCTGATCGGCACCTCGTACAGCATGCTGATAGATCATCGTGGCTCTGACGTTGTCGAGACCCGTCCGCGGGACGTCTCGAGCGTGCCCGCCACTCGGGCCCGCGGCCACGGGGCCATCACAGGGACAACGGCCAATAGAGCACGTACGCAAGCACAGCACCAACCCCGATCGACAACGGCACGACCGGGATGACCCAAAGCGCGGCCAGTCGAGCACCCATCCGGCGCCAACGAACAAGTGAGATCAATCCGAGGAGCATCGCGCTCGCGATCGGCGCCAAGATCCACGCGAAGAAGGTGACAGCTGACCATGTGCTGAGCGGTGAGCACTCCTGGGTCTCATACTCCGTCATCGGATCAAGGCCGCACGCCGTCATCTCAAGAACCGACACGGCCATCCAGGCGACGTAATCCGCTACCCAGAGGACGGCCGAGACAACGATGACGCATGCCTTCGCTATCAACAGCGACCGCGCCTGAGTTGCGCCGGGCGATGCCGTCGTCGGAGGGGGGCTGGCCATCCTGAGACTGTACGGTGGGGGTCCTGAGGTGATCAACGGTTGGTAGTGCGCCTCCGACAGGGGCGCTCCGGCCCCAGGATGTTCGCCACGAACGCGCCATCGCCTGCCCGGACAGGATCCGGGAAAGGGTCCAGCCGGGGCGGTTCCGCCGGTGAGGAACCTTTGACTCATTCCTCCTGTCGCAGGTTCCACAGGTGGAGGGTGGTCTGGTCCTTGGAGACCGTGTACCAGCCGCCCTGTCCCGCCGATCGGGGAGATCCCGAGACTGGGAAGGGGTAGGCGATCCGGCCGCGCAGGGCCATCGTGCGTGGGTCGACCAGCCAGTGGCGGGGGACCTCCGCGTGGTACTCGGTGCCGACCACGGCGGTGTCGTCGTACGGGAACGCCGCCTCGTAGTCCCAGCGAACGCGGTCGTCGTTCTCGTTCGAGGGAGGGGGCACGGCTTCCTCGGCGTCCAGGCTCCGCAGTTCCATGCCGTCCTCCGCCCGGTGCAGGTAGAGGGACCACTGTCCCGGATCCGTTGTCAGGAAGTGCTCCCCGGACGGGCTCACGGCAAGGAATACCTCCTCGACGAACCGCTGGACAGTGAGCTTCGCGCCATCCCAGTGTCCCCACAGCACAGGTGAGTCCTCCTCACCCTCGCCGACAGTCAGTCCCATGTACGCCGGGTTCGGGTGGGGGAAGTGGGTGGAGCCCGATCCCACGGTCATCGTCTCGGCCCGGGTCAGCACCGTGCCGTCGGCGGGGTCGAGGATCAGCCATTCCTCCTTGGTGTCGCGCCCCGCGCGGTTGCGGATGTGGGCCCAGAGGAGCCGGCCGTCCGAGGAGAAGGCCGCCGAGCCGCTGTCCGCGTGGCCGTGGTAGTAGTCGTCGGCGTACTCGGAGAACGAGGCATGATCCTTGGTACATACGGCGGCGGACCAACAGCCGTGCCGGATCTCCCACCGCACGGCGCCGGTCGAATCCACGGCTCGCAGCGCGTGCACGCCGGCGAACACGGCGAGATCACCCGTGGGAGAGACCGCCACCGAGCCGTACCGGCGGGGCCAGGGCGCGGGGAAGCGGACCTCCGTCTCATCCCCGTCCAGGTCGCGGACGGCCAGCTCGGTGTCCCTGCGCTGCACCAGCAGCCTGCGCCCGGGCCAGTGCAGCACCTGCGGGGCGTCCGCCGCGGGGTCGAGCGGAGCGGCGGCCAAGAGACGGGCGGCGAACTGGGCGAAACCCTCGTGGATAGCGTCATTCTGCATAAGGCTGGCATCCTTGCACACTTGTCGGATCGGCAGCCGACCCCGAATTGAAGGGGTCGAACCCCAGTGGGCAGGCGGTGCCGGTGGACCGCCTGCCCACGACTTCAGGAGTGATCACCTGTCTTCTGCCTCATGAGGTCGTTCCGTACCTGCCGAAGGCGGGAGCCGCCGAAGCCCTCCGGCCATCCGGGCATCGTCCGCCTCGAACAACTCCTGTGCCCGTCGGGCAAGATGGCGGTCCATGAACAACGGTGCTGATCCGTTTGCCGGACTGGACGAGGTTCGCTGGAGCCGTATGCGTCACGCCTACGGGTCCGCGGTCGACGTGCCGGACCTGCTGCGTGGCCTGGTGCATCCCGATCCCGCCGAGCGCGAGACCGCACTCGACGGCATGTACGCGGCCGTGCATCACCAGGGTGACGTCTATCCATGCACGGTGGCGGTGATCCCGTTTCTGCTGCGCATCGCCGAGCGTTCGGAACTGCCCGGCCGTCCGGAGGTCGTGCGGCTGCTGGCCGGCATCGGCTCCGCCGAGGATCCCGAAGGGCTGTCGGGGCCGTACCGGAAGGCCAACCAGGCGGTCGCGGCCGCGTACCCGCTGTGGGAGCGGTTGCTGGAGGACGCGGACCCGCGGGTGCGGGAGGCGGCGGCCGAGGTGCTGCCCGCCTGCGTGGATCGGGGTCAGGCGGCGCTCGCGTGCCTGACCGGCCGGCTGACGCAGGAGGGTGACACGGCCGTGCGGACCACGATCGTCCGCACGGTGGGCACATTGGCGCGGCGCGCGGAACATCCTGACTCGGCGCTCCGTGACCGGCTGGCCGGCATCGTCGCCGTGGATCCGGACCCGCGGCTGCGGCTGGTGGCCCTGGCCGAGCTCGCCTCGTTGCCCGGTGCGGCGGACGTTGCGCCGGTGGCCGAGGTCGGCGACGCGCTGGAGATGGTCGCCGCCGTCTACCGCTCGGGCACCCCCGTCGCCCCGCCCGCCGGGTTCGAGACCGATACCCTCACCGGGGCCGTGCGCCGGCTGCGCGAGCAGCAGGACGAGGGGCGACGCGCACCTCAGGCCGCCGAGCTGGTGAGCAGCCTGAGCTTGTCCTTCGGCGACCGAGTGGACGACCGCGTACGCCTGCTGGCGGCCCTGCTTCGTTCACCGGACTGGGAGTGCCGCCTGGACGCCCTGTGGCCCGCGGGCCGGCTCATCGAGGGCTGGCGGGGCGATTACGGGGAGCTCGTCAAGCTGATCGCCGGCCAGGTGCACGACGGGCATGCACGTACGCGCCCGCGCGCCGTCAGCGTGCTGAGGCCTCTGGGCGCGCTGGCCGCTCCAGCCGCCGACGCGCTGGCCAAGGCGTTGACGGACGCTCCCGTACGTTCCCTGCCGCACACGAGGGCCGACGAGAGGGAGCTGCCATGGGTCATCGAATGGCCCGGCGACCTGCCGACCGTGGGCCCGGCGTTGGAAGCGCTCAGCGGCACGGGGGACGCGCGGGCCCTGCCGATGCTGGCCTGGGTACTCGACCGTGAGCCGATGCCACGCCACATCGGCTCGCTCGTGATCGGATTCGGACCGCGCGCGGCACCGCTGGTGCCCCTGCTGCGCCGCCGCCTGCGCGATCTGTGCTCCGACGACCCGCACGACCATCGCCGTGACGGCATGGCCTTCGCACTCGCCGCGATCGGCCCAGCCGCCGCCCCGGCTCTGCCCGACCTGCTCGCAGGGCCGCTCACCCCTGGCGTGCTCCGTGCGCTCGTGGCGCTCGCCCCCGAAGCGCCCGAATGCCTGCCGGTTCTGCGCGAGGCCGCCGCCGGCCAGGACCGGCAACTGGCGGTGCCGGCGGCGAAGGCGCTGTGGCAGGTCAGCGGGGACGCCGACATCGCACTCTCGGTTGCCGGCCGGTGCCTCGACAACGACAGCGAATACGCCTGGCAGGACGGGACGGAGCTGCTCGCCGCGCTGGGCCCGGCCGCCAAGCCGCACCTCGCTCGGCTGCGCCGCCTGGCCCGGCGCAAGGACCCTTACCGCTGGCTGCCACTGTCGGCCGCCCGCGCGCTGTGGCGGGCGACCGGCGACCCGGCACCAGTGCTGCCGGCGCTGGAGCAGGCATGGACGGTGAACGTGCACACCCGGCGCCAGGTCGCGTCGCTCTGGGCCGAGATCGGACCGGCCGCGGCGGACGCCCGCCGACTGCTGTCCGCCGAGCTGAGCCGGGCGCGCCGACACAACGTGAGCGAGGACGTGTACAGCAGCGCGGGGCTGGGCGAGGACGAGGAACTGCTCCGCCTCTGCCGGACGGCGCTCGCGGCCGTGGACGGGACGGCGGCCGCCCTCGCGGCCGTGGACGGGACGGCCGCCGCCAGGCACCCCGACGGTAAGAGCACCAGGGACGACTTCGACCGGCGCGCCCGATCCGCCGGCGACAAGAACGAGCACCGTGGCCAGGGCGACGAAGGCGAATAGCCGCCGCGGTTGCCGAAAGACTCGAGAACCTCGCTGGAGCCCCCGGTTCGCCGTGGCGGCCGTCACCTGCCGGCGAGCGACACAACACCGGGCCCACGTATGGCGGGTGTCCGGTTGTTGTCCGCACGTGCTGTCCACGGGTGGTGGACACCGTACCGGCCCTCCGAAAGTGATCTCGCACTGTTCGTCACGAAGGGAGCAGACGATGAGGACGGCTGGCGCGCTGATTGTGAGCGGGTTCCTGGCAATGGGGATGGCGGCCTTGCCGAGTGCGGCCGCGACCAAGCAGGCACTCACCGGAAAGGTGATCAACACGGCGGGGCTCGCCTCGTTCGAGGCAACCGTCATCGGTGGGACCGCGGATGGAGAGGAGTACAGAATCGACTTCAACAAGCGCCCCATGAGGTGGTACGCGTACGGGGCGCCGATCTATCCGGTGTGCTGGCTGGAGGGTCCCAAGGTCACCGGCCCGTACGGTTCGACCACCGCCTGGATCTCCGTGGGCGGCGGATACGCCTCCAGCGGTGACGGCACGCAAACGGTGCTGACCGACGCGTGGGTCAACACCGGCGACGACATCCGCAAGCAGATCAAGAAGTGCGCGAACTCCAGAGGGTGACGGGCGCGCGGAAGTCGCCGGTGCCGGCCCGGCCGGCCTGATCTGTCGCATGCGCGGCGCACCGGAGCGGAAGTCCCGCCATGGCCGGGCCCCGAGGGCCTTGGTGACTTTCGTTCCGGTGCTCTCGCCGCATGAGACGACACTCGCCCGCGTCGGGACAGCAGAGACCACAGCCGAAAGCCTGGCCGCGCGACAGCACCGGCACTGGCGGGGAGGGACGCGCGGTCGCCGTACTCGCACCGTCCGGGAAGCGACGACCCGCTGACGGACGGAGCCTATTCACCGCTCCAACGGCACGTGGCTCGGGCCGCGGACGCGGTCACGGTGTAGGTGTCGTGGGCTTGACGGGGTTGGTTGGCCAGGATGAGGGTCAGGCGTCCCGGTCCGGGGACCGGCCAGCTGCCCAGGGTGACCCAGGCGCCGCGATGGGCCCGCTGGTCGACGGTGACCGGTCCTGCCAGGTGCGGGGAAGTGGTGTCGTCGTCGTCCAGGTAGTAGAAGGCGGTGCCGGCTGAACGCCGGTCGTCGGCGATGAACGCCTCGATGGTGCACCTGGCTTCAGGCCGGGTGTCGAAGTACCAGAACACGCCCTGGGTGGCATGCCCCGGTTCGGAGGCCACCTGCAGGAACAGCGACGTGCCTGTGCAGCCGTCCTGCCTCCAGCCTCCGCCGGCCCGTCTCCAGCCGGGGTCGGCGTAGGACCATTCCGCCTGGCAGCCGAGACCGTGCACCGCGCTCCAGGTGTTCTCGCCGACGGGCGTGGCACGGCTTGGCGTGGAAGCCGTGGCCGGGGCGGTCGTCTGGGGGGACGCGGCCTCAGGTGTGACGGGCGACGACCCTGTCCCGGTGGGCACGGAGCCGGCGCCCGCGTCTGTACCGCCAAGAGCCGACATCCCGGCCGTGACGAGCACCACGACCGCTGCCACGACCACCAGTGTGGCCATCCATCGCGTGGAGGGCGCGCGCGACAGGAGCTTGTGGCCAGGGCCGGCCGCATGATGCCGGGCAGGGCTCTCCCGGGCTGAGGCGGACTGTTCATCGGTGCTGTCGCGCTCGTCGGCAGCCTGCTCGACAGGGTTCTCCGGCTGCACCGTCGGTGTGGTTCTGGTGGCTGCGAGGGCCTGGGCACGGCGCTCCAGCCAGGGTTGGGCGTCGTCGACGCCGAGAGCGTGAACCAGCGCTCGCAGCACTCCTTCCGACGGCAGACGATGTCCCTGCAACGCCTGGCCGATGACCGACTTCGAGTACGGTGCCTGGGCGCGCCTGGTCCTGTCCGCCAACTCCCGCACCGACGGCGCCCCCTGCCGCTGATGCAGCGCCCGTAACTGTGCGATGAAGACGGCCACGGGGTCCTCACCAGGTCCTGGCCGTCGTCCACGTCCATCCTCGGAGATCGGGTCATCGAGATCTGACACTCGCCTACGTCCTCGTTCCCTCGCTGGTCAGCTTCTGTCCGGACGTGGCGGGTGTCCGGTCGTTGCCCGCATGCGCTGTCCACGGGTGGTGGACACGGCACCGGCCTTCCGAAAGCGGTCTCACACCATCTCGTTCCGACAGCAGTCATGCAGTGAGATCATTTCAGCGCATCGCCGCCCGTGCCATCGCAGCAGCGACCCTCGCCCTCCCCGCGCTCACCTTGACCGGCTCGCCCGCCGTCGCCGAACCTGCCGGCTCGCCCGCCGTCGCGATCCTGCCGAGGAGACGCTCCCGCTCCCTCTGAGCGGCGAGCTCGTGGGCGCGGTTGAGGCCAGGCGGCCAGACGGCCGCCCAGCCGCCCAGCCGCAGCGTGTCACTCGCCGGCGGGCCCTCCGATCTCCAGCAGCCGCCCCTCGGACAGCTCCAGCCAGCGCTCCACCTTGATCTCCGCGAGGAACCGCTCGTCGTGGCTGACCACCACGAACGCCCCCTCATACGCGCTGAGCGCGCTCTCCAGTTGCCCCACGCTGACCAGGTCGAGGTTGTTGGTGGGCTCGTCAAGCAGCAGGAGCTGGGGCGCCGGCTCGGCGCACAGCACGCACGCCAGGGTGGCGCGCAGCCGTTCGCCGCCCGACAACACGCCTACCGGCAGGTGCGCACGCGCGCCGCGAAACAGGAAGCGGGCGAGCATGTTCATCCGCTCCGCTTCCGGCATGCTGGGGGCGAACACGGCCAGGTTCTCCGCCACGGTGCGCTCGACGTCGAGCAGGTCCAGCCGCTGTGACAGGTAGGCCACCCGGCCGTCGGCCCGCCCTGCCCGCCCGCCGTCGGGCTCCAGCTCGCCGCTGATCAGGCGCAGCAAAGTGGACTTGCCCGCGCCATTGGGACCGGTCAGCGCGATGCGCTCGGGCCCGCGGACGGTCAGGTCGATGCCCGGCTCGGCGAACAGGCCGCGTGCCTGCAGGCGTTCGCCGTGGAAGACGGTACGCCCCGCGGGCACGTTGGTCCCTCGCAGCTCCAGCGCGAGCTTGAGGTCGTCACGCAGCGCCCGCCCGGCCTCGTCGAGCCTGGTCTTGGCGTCGCTGACGCGGGCGGCGTGCATCTGGCCCGCCCGCCCGGCGGACTCCTGGGCGCCCCGTTTCATGTTCCCCGCGAAGATGCGCGGCAGGCCGGCGTTCTTGAGGTTGCGGGCGGCGTTGCCGGCCCGGCGCTCGGCGCGCTCGCGGGCCTGCTGCATCTCCCGCTTCTCGCGCTTGAGCTCCTGCTCGGCGCTGCGCACGTTGCGTTCAGCGGCCTCCTGCTCGGTGCGCACGGCTTCCTCGTACGCGGTGAAGTCGCCGCCGTAGAAGCGGACCTCGCCCCGGCCGAGCTCGGCGATGCGGTCCATACGGTCGAGCAGGGCCCGGTCGTGACTGACCACGAGCAGGCAGCCGTTCCAGTCGCCGAGCACGTCGTAGAGTTTGCGGCGCGCGCCGAGGTCGAGGTTGTTCGTCGGCTCGTCGAGCAGCAGGACGTCGGGCCGCTTGAGGAGCTGGGCGGCCAGGCCGAGCGACACGACCTGGCCGCCGCTCAGCGTGCCCAGCGTGCGGTCGAACGCGAGGTCGCCCAGCCCGAGCCGGTCGAGCTGGGCACGGGTGCGCTCCTCGATGTCCCAGTCGTTGCCGATCGTGGTGAAGTGCTCCTCGCCGGCGTCGCCCGATTCGATGGCGTCCAGCGCGGCGATCACCGGGGCGATGCCGAGGACCTCGGCCACGGTCAGGTCGCCGGTAAGGGGCAGGCTCTGCGGCAGGTAGCCGAGCACGCCGTCGACGGACACGCTGCCGCCGCGGGGCGCGTGTTCGCCGGCGATCAGCTTGAGCAGCGTGCTCTTGCCCACACCGTTCGGGGCGACGAGGCCGGTACGGCCGCCGCCCACGGTGAAGGACAGGTCGCTGAAGACGGGCGTGTCGTCAGGCCAGGAGAAGGACAGGTGGGAGCAGATGATGAACGCATCGGACATGCGAGAGACCTCGTACGAGAACGCGGGCGTGCCGAAGCCGCCCGGAAAAGGGGACAGGGGTTCGGGGAACGACGACCAATGGCCACGTCGGCGGCGCCATGTGCGCCTGCCGGGGCCGGTCAACCTCCGGTATCACCCGGAGATGTCGTCGTCACCTGCCACGTCTGGTCTCCTAGCTTCCGATCTCGAGCGTCTTTCACCATAGCAGCCGCCGGGATCAGCGTGCGCCGGCCACCTGGGCCTCCTTCTTGCGCGCCCGGTAAGCAGCCGCCTTGATCTTGTTGCCGCACGACTCCATGCCGCACCACTCCCGGCGCCCGCCCCGCGACCGATCGATGAAGATCTTGGTGCACTCGGGGTTGGCACACTCCTTCATCAGCGGGACCTCCGGCCCGCTGAGCAGTTCGATGGCGTGCCGAGCCACGGTGGACAGCGCCTGCGCGGGGGTCGCCTCGACCCACCGCCCTTCGGCCGTGAGCTGGGGCGCCGCCGGGGGCTTGCGCGCGGTCTCGTTCACCAGGGCGAGCGCCTCGTCGTCGTATCCTTCACCGGCGAGCCTGGCGGTGACCAGCGCGTAGACGGCCTCCCGTATCGCCACAGCCTGGGCCAGATCCACTTCCTGGCAGGGGGAGACGGCGTCGACGATGCCGGACTCCAGGTACCAGGCGTCGAGCCGGCCGGGGACGTCGAGCGTCTCGACACGCTCCGTACGGCGCGCGCGGAGCGTGCAGGCAAGGTCGAGCGCGGGGTCGCCGCACAGAAACACGTGCTTCACGTCACCAGCTTGACAGGTGACTTCGAGCCGCGCAATCGGAAGCCGGTTCTGTCAGCCGTCACCGTATGCGTCCTGGCGGAGGAACAGGTTCAGGTGCCGTTCCGCCCACAGCTCGTCGTCCAGGTGGCGGTCTCGCCATTCCTCCGGCGGGTCGGCCAGCCAGTCGTGACCGAAGATCGCGTACGAGTGATCCGCCCGTACGCGCTCCACCTCGTAGTGGCCCAGATACTCCATCAACCGCCGCCACCACCGGCCGTTCGCGACGACCAGGTACGAGGCCGCCAAGCCGGGTTCGTGCAGCCAGCCCCGCATCATCCGCGCCTGGAAGACGTCCGTGACGGGCGACGGCATGGCCTCGAAGTCCGGGAAGATCAGATGCCGAGCGACAGCGACGTGCGCCCCGGGAGGCACCGCCATCCGCCGGCTCACGTCGCGCCAGATCTCCCCCACCACGGGGTCGGCCTCCCGCTCTTCCCGCTCCGGCGCCGGCAGGGTCAGCCAGCTCATGAAGGCGCGCAGGCGGTTGCTCGTGCGACACCGGAGCAGGGTGAAGGCCTCTGGCTGACGGCCCAGCCAGAACCGGACGGACGCGGCCGTGACCTCGCCGTGGGTCTCGCGTGCCATGGTGACGAGTTCGTCGTGGTCAGCAGGGGTCGCCCCGGACGACCGCATATCCTCCTCGTCCACCCGTGAGACCTCGTCCACCCGTGAGACGTACCGGCGCACGGGCCCGCCGCGCCGGCGCAGATGGCTGATCGTCCGCATGACCGCCACGCATGCGTGCGGGTCCCGGGCGTCGCGCAGGAACCGGCCCATGGCGTAATGGCGGATCCGCAGGTGCATCCGCTCGTAGCCGACGGGGTCCCGCCACCGGAGGTCGTGTTCGAGGGCCTCGCGCAGCACACCGTTGATCTCCAAACCGTGGGCGGCGGCTTCGACATACGGCTGCGCTCGGAGCCAGTCGAACAGTTCCGCCGCCTGGCCTTCCGGCACCACCGCCCTGAGGAGGTCCTCGGTGGTGTGGCGGGCAAGCGCGCACACGTGCAGCGCCGACCGGTGCACTTCTGTCGGCACGCTGCCGGCCAGGAGTGCGAGCACGTTGTCGACCACGTACCGCACGGCGTCACGGCGCGACGGCATTCCCGTGGCCGACATGCTCCTGCTGACCTCTGCGGCGAGCGACAGGGCGAAAGGGTTGCCTGCGGCGAAGTCCACGATGGACCTCTGGAGGCCGGGGTCGACGCCGCGGGCCTCTACCAGCGCGGCAGACTCTGCGACGGTGAGGGCTTCGAGGTGCCGGATCACGATCGTCCCGGCCCAGGCCGGGTCGGTGAGCCAGGCGGCGCTCGGCCCGGTCCGGCCCGCCACCACGATGATCGCGTCATCGGGCAGCTGCCGGAGGTATTCGTCGCGCAGCCACGGTTCGGCTTCTTCCAGCTCCTCGAAGGAGTCGATGAGGAGAACCCCGCCGGAGACACCCGAGAGCTCCTGCGCGAATCGTTCGAGGTGTTCGCGTGCTTGCGTGGTCGCCGAGCCGTGGAGGTGGCATACTCGCCGGCCTGCGGCAGCGGCGTCGTCCGCGAACCTGCGCAACAGCGTCGACTTGCCGATGCCGGCGGGTCCGCGGACGAAGAGAAGACCTGGACGTTCCCCACGACTCCTCTTCAGCAGTTCCTGGAAGGCGGCACGTTCCGTACCCCTGCCGACGAACTGCCGATCGGGAGACCGCTCCGGCTTCGTGCCCGCCGGCTCGGGCGAGGCAGGCGGCTCCTCTGGGGAGTGGACGGCGGGCGGCTCGGCCCATGGAGCGGAGGCGAACTCGTCGTCGTGGTCCGCGTCGGCCCGGAGGATCTTGTCGTGGATCTCCCGCAGCCGCGGTCCAGGACTTGCGCCCAGCTCCTTGCCCAGCAGGTCATAGACCGTTCTGTAGACCTCGAGCGCCTGTGCCCGCCTGCCGCTGCGGTACAGGCCGAGCAGGTAGATCTCATACAACGGCTCTTCGAGCCGGTTCTGCTCGATGAGCAGCGGGACCTCGGCCACCACCTCGGCGTGCTCCCCCAGCTCGAGGCGGAGTCGCAGCAGTTCCTGGGTGACTGTCAGCTTCAGCCGTTCCAACCGGAACCGCTCGCGTTCGACGGCCTCGCCCGGGACCCCGGCCATCGCCGTGCCCGTCCAGAGGTCGAGCGCCTGCTCCAGGCGCTTCGCGGCCGCCGCGATGTGCCCGCTCGCGCGCTCTTCCCTGGCGGTCTCGACCAGGTTGGCGAACTCGGTGGCGTCCAACGCGAACAGCGACGGGTCCAGCATGTAGCCTCCGGCCTGCGAGCTGATCGCCGTGCCCAGTCCGTGCTCGGACAGCAGTCGCCGGATGCGGGAGATGTAGGTCCGGATGACGGCTTCGCCAGTGGCCGGCGCATGCTCGCCCCATAGGCCGTCGACCAGCTCACCGATCCGTACGAAGCAGCCGCTGTTGGCCAGCAGCAGCATCAGGACGGCCTGTTGCTGCGGCGCGCCGAGACCCAGCCGCGTGTCACCGCAATCGAGGCCGGGCGGTCCGAGAACGGTGAACCTGCACGCATTCGGCTCTCCAGTCACGATCGGGACGCTTCCTTCGCGAGAATGCACGGCGGCCGGCCTGTCGCACGGCCCCGCGGTAGTACGTCGCAGAAGGTAGGTTCGCCCGGATCGCCTTCGCGACCGTCACGTGACGCCGTACGTGTACGTCGTTCGCGGCCCGTGCCCCGGGGACGGAAAGATTACGGACCGCTGACGAGCTCGACAGCGCGGCGATGGGCCCGACGCGGCGTCAGTAGGGTCGGTCAGAGACGCCCGGGCACGGCTCCAGGGCGTCAGCGACGGTCTCGCTACGCGGGAGGGTTGGGGGAACCTCGATGGCCGGGGTGAGTTTCGGGTTACTGGGTCCGATCAGGGTCTGGCGCGGCGGGGAAGATCTGGAGGTCGGGTCTCCGCAACAGCGGGGGGTGCTCGCCCTGCTGCTCCTGAGCGAGGGGCGTCAGGTTCCGCTCGACGAGATCGTGAGCGCGGTGTGGGGCCCCGAGGCGCCGCGCAGTGCCGGCGTGAGCACGCGCACTTACGTCTCCCGCCTGCGCCGGGTGCTGGCCGAGGGTGGTTCGGCCGGGCTGGGCACCGAGGCGGAGATCAGGTCGGCGGGCCGGGGCTACCAGCTGGTCGTGGATCCCGGCGCGGTGGACGTGACGGTGTTCAGGCAGACCACCGCCGCTGCCAGGGAGGCCCGCGAGCGTGGGGAGGTCGCGGAGGCCTCCCGGCTGCTGCGCGGCGCGCTGGCGCTGTGGCGCGGACCGGCGCTGGACGGGCTGAGCGGAGCCTTCTTCGCGGGCCGCCGCGCCTGGCTCGAACAGCTGCGTGCTTCGGCCGTCGAGGAGCGCTGGGCGGCTGACATCGAGCGGGGCGACTGCGGCGAGGCGATCGCCGAGCTGAAGCTCGCGACGGCGGCCGAGCCGTATCGCGAGCGGTTGTGGGAGCTGCTGATGTGGGCCCTCGACCGTGACGGCCACCGCGGGGAGGCACTGTCGGCCTACCGTCTGATCGCCCGGTTGCTGGACGACGACCTGGGCCTGGAGCCTGGTCCCGGCCTGCGCAGGATGTACGCCAGGATCAGGACGGCAGCTGACGTCTCACTTGTCTGAGCCGCTCCACGGGCCGGCACACCGGCGGCGATCTCGGGCTGCCAGGGGCGCCTCATCGGAGAGTCTTGAGCGTCCGCGCGAGATCGGCCCGGGAGCTCACCCCCAGCTTGGGGAAGATCCGGTGCAGGTGGGTGCCGACCGTGCGGTGAGAAAGGTACAGCCGTTGCCCGATCTCCCTGTTCGTCAGCCCCTCGGCGGCCAGCTGCGCGATGTTCAGCTCGTGCGGGGTGAGCTTGTCCCGCGCGTCCGGGTCCCGGTTCGGGCTCGCCTCCCCCGCACTGCGCAGCTCCAGCCGTGCGCGCTCGCCCCATGCGGCCATCCCGAGCGCGTCGAAGGTCTCCCTGGCCGTGCGCAGGTGCGTCCGGGATTCCGCGGCCCTGCGCTGCCGCCGCAGCCATTCGCCGAACGCCAGATGGAGGCGTCCGCGTTCGGCGGGCCACCCGGTCAGGTCCGCCCGCAGCGCGGCGGTGAACAGCTTCTCCGCCTCCTCGTTCGGGGCGAGCACGGCGCGCGCGTAGCGCAGCCCGATGTGCAGCGCCGGTGACGGCGTCGATGCGGCCAACGGCTCCAGGCCGTGCAGGATGTCCCGCATGGTGTCGGTCCGCCCGGCACGTACGGCGGCCTCGGTGAGCTCCGCGAGGCAGTAGGCACGGAGGGCCAGCTGGTAGGCGGGGTCCGAGGGGTCGAGGATCCTGCTCAGGGCGGCGAAGGCGTCGTCGAAGCGTGCCTCGCTCAAGGCCGCGAGCCCGCGCGCGAGCTGCACGGTGGCCAGGACGGGCCGGGCGCCGGCGGGAAGTGCGACCCGTTCGGCCTCGTCGGCGAGCGTTGTGGCCTGCCCGTGGTCGCCCCTCAACGCGGCGATCTCGGCCTGGACGGCCGTCGCCAGCCCGTACATGAACGGCTGCCCGGTCTCCTGGGCGAGCTTGGCGGCCTCTGCCGCGACAGGGACGGCCGCGGTCAGGTCACCGAGCCTGGCCCGGCTCCACGCCTGCACGGCCAGCGCCCGGGGAAGCAGCCCGAGCCGGCCCTGAGCACGCAGGCCGGGCGCGGCCGCCGCGGAGAAGCGGGCAGCCAGGTCGAACGCCCCGACCTGCAGGGCCGCGCTGCCCAGGTAGCGATCGATCTCCGGGGCGGCACCGGCCACGCCGGCCAGCTTGCGCAGCAGGTCGAGCGCGATGCCGCCCCGCTCGAACGGCGCGACGTACGCGGCGACCGCGACCATGCGCGGGTCGTCGGCAGGAACGGGCAGCCGATCGGCCACGCGCAGCAGCGAGCGGCGCGCGGCCGGACCAGGTTCGGACCAGAAGCAGCGCATGGCGGCGCCCCACAGGATCCGGACAGCCGGCTCCAGCTCCCCGTCGGCGGCCACCGAAGCGGCCAGCTCGGCCAGCTCTGACACGCGGGAGACGTCCTCACGCACCCCGTCCTCGAAGCCGCTGAGCAACCAGGCGCCAGCGGCCCGGCGGCGCGGCGAGAGTTCGAGGGCCTGTGCGTCGCGCACCAGACGCTCGGCCGTGGCGCGGCTGCCGGATTCGACCGCGAGCTCGGCCGCCTTCAGCAACCTGTGCGCCTTCCGGTCCTGCCCTTCGCTCAGTCGGGCCGCCTGCTCCAGCGCCGCGATCGCGGCGGCGACGCCGCCCCGGTGCCGGGCCCGGTCGGCCGCGCGGTCCAGCTCGGCCGCCACGCCCTCGTCGGCTCCGGCCGTCGCGGCGGCCCGGTGCCAGGCCCGCCGGTCCGGGTGTTCGTGCAGCGTCTCGGCGAGAGCCAGGTGGGCCTGCCGGCGTTCGGCGAGCGTCGATGCCGCCGCGATGGCCGACCGCATCAGGGGATGGCGGAACGTCACCGTGCCGATGGCGAGCTCGCGGAGCTCGATCAGCCGGGCCTCGGCGGCCGGTACGAGGATCTCCGGCTCGGCCGTCGACCCCAGGATCAGGCCCGTGGCCGCGAGCGTTTCGGAGACCGAATCGCTCTGTTGGAGCGCCGCGACCAGCAGGGCGGTGCGGGCCGGAGTCGGCAGGCCGGCGACCCGGGCGGTGAACGCCCGCTCAAGACGCTCGCTCAGCGGCAGCACCGGACCCAGCCCGCCCAGGCGATCGCTCAGCGACGGCACCGGCAGTGGGCCGTCGTGGTGTCCCAGGGCGGCCGGCAGTTCGGTCAGCGCCAGAGGGTTCCCGGCCGCCTCCTCCAGCAGCCGCATCCTGACCGTTGGAGTGAGGCCGGGGGCGATCGAGTCCAGGAGCTCGGTGGCGACCTCGTCGGAGAGCCTGTCAACGGGCATCGGGGACAGCCCGGCGTCCTGCACGTGCGAGCGCTCGCCTTCCCGGAGCGTCGCGACCATGACGATGGGCTCGGACTCGATCCGGCGCGCCACGAAGGCGAGGACGTCGACGCTGGCGCGATCGAGCCAGTGCACGTCCTCGGCGACGACCAGCAACGGCCGGACGGCGGCCGCCTCCGCCAGCAGGGTCAGCGTGGCCAGGCCTACGAGGTAGGCGCTGGGTTCGGCCGCTTCGGCGAGGCCCAACGCGCTGCGCAGGGCGTCACGCTGCGGGCCAGGCAGCGCGCCCACGCCCGCCCTGACCGGGTACAGCAGTTGGTGCAACCCGGCGTAGGCGAGGTTCCGCTCGGCCTCCACGCCGGTCGTCGTCAGCACGCGCAGGCCCGCGGCCGCCGCGGCGGAGGCGGCCTCCGCCACAAGCGCGGACTTCCCGATGCCGGCCTCTCCCCGGAGGAGAACGCCGCTGCCGTCTCCGGGGTCGTCGATGAGCTCGGCCAGGGCCTTCAGCTCGGCTTCCCGTCCGACAAGCGGCATGGTGCGGTACTCCTACCTCGGTGTCCTCGGCTGTCTCCCCCAGCCGTGCGCGCGTCCTGCCGCGACCCTACCGAAGTCGCCCGTCCACGCCGCTCACCCGCGGGTGGCCTGTCAAGCCCGCGCGTGCTCCGGTTCCGGTCTCCGCTTCGGCGAGCGCGGCGCGCCACGGCGTTGTCGTCCGAGGCCGCCCTCCGGCCCTCCGTCCCACTCGCGGCCCTGGCCGAGCTGCGCGAGGTCGTCGTCAAAAGCCCGCCAGGGCCCCGCCTGGTGCGCACCCCAGCTAGCATGGACCGGCAAGTCCAATCTGGAGGGCGATCATGCGCGCTCTGACCCGCAAGGGGGCCGCGACGCGGCAGCGCATTCTCGAGGGCGCGGCAGCGCACATCCGCGAGCACGGCGTGGCCGACATGACGCTCGACGACGTGCTGGCCAGGACGGCGACGAGCAAGAGCCAGCTTTTCCACTACTTCCCTGACGGCCGGGAGGAGCTGCTGCTGGCCGTGGCCCGCTTCGAGGCCGACCGGGTGCTGGAGGACCAGCGGCCCCAGCTCGACGACCTCACCTCGTGGCCCGCCTGGCAATCGTGGCGCGACAAGGTCGTCGACCGCTACCGGCGGCAGGGCCGCCTGTGCCCGCTCAACTCCGTGACGTCACAGCTGGGCAGCCGCACTCCCGGCGCCCAGGCTGTGGTCAGCGAGCTGATGCACCGCTGGCAGGCCGAGATCGCCGCCGGCGTACGGCACATGCAGGACGCCGGTGAGATCGACCCGGGCCTGGATGTCGACCGCGCGGCGGCGGCCCTGCTCGCCGGCATCCAGGGCGGTGTACTGATCCAGATGTCCACCGGCGAGACCGACCATCTGGAAGCCGCCCTGGACATGGGCATCGCCCACCTGCGCGCCGGCGGGCCTGCGTCGCCTTGACGGAACGCCGGGCGGCGGCGGGTCAGGCGACGGCGGTCGCCCGGATGGTGACCGGGATGTTGCCGCGAGTGGCCTTCGAGTAGGGGCACAGCTGGTGAGCGGCCGCGCCGAGCTCCTCGGCCGTCCGCTGGTCCACGCCGCCCAACTCGAGGTTGAGCACGGCGGCGAGGCCGAACTCGCCGTCGTCGCCGTGGCGCAGGGTCGCCTCGACCGTGATGCTCGTGCTCGTGAGCCTCACCTTGCGCTGCGCCGCCGCCCTTCTCACCGCGCCGAGGAAGCAGGCGCCCCAGCCGGCGGCGAACAGCTGCTCGGGGTTCGTGGCTCCCCCTGTCCCGCCCAGCTCCTTGGGGATGGCGAGGGTGGTGTCGAGGAGACCGTCGTCGGCGGCCACGCGGCCTCCGTTGCGACCCTCTCCTGTCACGGCGCGGTGTAGCTGGCAGCCATGGCAGTTCCTTCCGACGTGCGTCTCTCATTCCGGACGGGCACGCCGGTCAGCGTCACCCGTCTAACAGGTGACGACTTTCGCAGCATTGCCGTCACCTGTCAAGGCGGTGACTATTGGCTCATTTCTGGACTTGACAGTCCATTTTTTGTTTCGCAAGCTGACGAGTGCCCGTCCCCACCTCCTGGAATCCGCTTGCGAACGGAGCGACACCCTCATGTCCCTGGATCACTACTACCTGCTCGGACGTTCCGGACTGCGCGTCAGCCGGCTGGCACTGGGCACGATGAATTTCGGCACCGGCGGCTTCCACGCCGCGTACGGCAAGACCGAGGAGGAGGCTCGCCCGATCTTCCGTCGCTATCTCGAAGCGGGCGGGAACCTCATCGACACCGCGGACTTCTACACCGCCGGCGAGAGCGAGACCATCCTCGGCAACCTCATCGCGGAGGCCAAGGTGCGCGACAGGGTGGTGCTCACCACCAAGTTCACCAACAGTGTCGCCCCCGGAGATCCGAACGCAGGGGGCAACGGCCGCAAGCACATGATCAGAGCGGTCGAGGCGTCACTGCGCCGCCTGCGCACCGACCATCTCGACCTGTTCCTGCTGCACACCTGGGACCGGATCACTCCCGTCGAGGAGGTCGTGCGGACCTTCGACGACCTCACCAGAGCCGGCAAGATCCGCTACGCGGGCCTGTCCGACGTGCCCGGTTGGTACGCGGCGCGGGCCCAGACCCTTGCCGAGGCCCACTCCCTCGCACCGATGGTCAGCCTGCAACTGCCCTACTCCCTCATCGACCGGACGATCGAACTGGAGCACGTCGCCATGGGGCAGAGCCTGGGACTCGGCATCACCGCATGGAGCCCGCTCGGCGGCGGCTTCCTCACCGGCAAGTACCGGAGTGCCGACCAGGGCCTGACCGGAGACGGCCGGCTCAGCGGCGCGGGCTCCTCCGGGCGCTCGTGGACGGAGCGGGACTGGCGGCTGCTGGCGACGGTCGAGAGCGTCGCCGACAAGCTCGGCGTGACGATGGCCCAGGTCGCGCTCAACTGGGTCGCCACCCGGCCCGGTGTCGCCTCGGCGATCGTCGGGGCGAGCAGCGCGGAGCAACTCGCCGCCAACATGACGGCCCTCGACTTCGAGCTGCCGGCCGAGCTGCGCGCCGAGCTCGACGAGGCGAGTTCCGTGCCGCCCCTGTCGGTCTACCGGATGTTCACGCCTGGCTACCAGAGCCGGCTGGTCAGTCCGGGCGTCAAGGTCGGGGACAAGCCGGCCGGGTACGCCCCTGCCGTACGGAACTGGGCACCCGAAAGCAGCGGTTGACGGACGTCGCATGCTGGTCGTGCGGGTGGTCCGTCACTCGACCGTGGCTGCCACGAAGGTCGTCACGGCACGGGCGAAGGCGTCCGGCTCCTCGACGTGCCCGAGATCGGACGACGCCGGCGAGCCGGTCGGGGCGCGTCAGGGCGTAGTGCGGTGCGACGAAGCCGCCGTGGGAGTGGCCGAGCAGGTGGACGCGGGCCACGCCGAGGTGCCGGATCAGCCCGTCCAGGGCCTGCGCGTAGCGTTCGCGCGTGTAGCCGTGCGGATGCGCAGGCAGCCGGCCGGAGGCGCCCGTCCCGATCGGCTCGACGTACACCAGGGTCAGGAGCTCCTCTGCCGCAGGCATCCGCAGGTACTCCCACGACAGCCCCGGGCCGCCGGGGTGGGCCAGGCAGACCGGCCCGGTCCCTGCGACGTGGTAGCGCTGGGCGACGCGCCCGACGTCGACGGTGTGCGTGCCCGGCGACAGTGGGGTCGTGACGGCGGTGTTCATGTGTCTCCCTTGCGTACAGTCGATGATCGGAGCACGTTGAGGGTCCGGATCTCCGCTGGATGCCTGTTACGGGGTGTTCTGCTGTGCCAGGCCGCCGCAGGTGAAGCCTGCTTCACGCTCGGGATCGAGCTCGATCTGACCGAGGTTGGTGGTCTCCATCGGCCTTCGGAGGGTCTCCAGCTTGTCGCAGTCGTACAGGACGTACGTGCCGTCGCTCTCGCCCAGCAGCATCATCCAGCGGCCGTCGTAGAGCGGCTTGTCGTCCTCGGCGCTTTTGATCACCGCCCACTGGTCCTGGAAGCCGACGGCGTTCAGCAGTTCGTTGGCCTGGCCGCTGTTCTGGACCTCGATCGCGCCCTCGACGAGCCCCAGGATGAGCAGGAAGCCCAGGCCAACCCCGGTCATGCCACCAACGATCACCTTCGTCCCTGCGCGCCCGACCGGCTTGCGACGCAACAGCCGGAACGGAACCAGGAAGGCCAGCACGCCGAGCCCCACCGCGACGACCACCATGAAGAACAGATCCAGCTCTCCGAAAAGGCGAAAAATGCCCCAGTACGTCGCCCCGCACCACAGCGCCGCCAGCGCCGCGACGATCCAAGGCCGTTCCCGGATCCTCCGTACGAGCCTGCTTCCCGCCCCCCGGGTCATCCTGTCGGCCAGCCAGCACAGGCAGACGACGACGCCGAGCAGCGGGAGGGCGACCAGCAGGAGCAGAACCAGGGTGCTCGTCATACGGCCGAGCAGCACCGCCTGATCGACGCCCACCTGCTGCGGGTTGACACCGAAGACGGCGTACATCTGCTCGATGCCGATGTAGAGGACCGCGTAGAGCGCCACCGCGATCGGCACGACGACGGATCCGATGCGTTCGAGCAGTTCCAGGACACCGCCACCGTCCTCCCGCGACACGGGGGTGTGGTCATCCGGAAGTGCCGGTGTCTTCGGCGTTTCGAGGGATATCGGGTGACTCGACATGGCGCACGACCATAGGGGCCGCCCTCCTGCGAAACGTTGACGACGCGTATGCGCCGTGGCCGGACATGTATACGCGTCGTCGACCGTTCGTATGCGGGCGGTGTCTAGGGTCGCACCGGGGCGGGCTTGCCTGAGGCCGGACCCGCCCGGCCGCACCGTACATCGGTGTCCAACCGGGATCCGGGCACACCGCTGGTCCATTTTTCTACCGTGAGCTTGGCGGACAACGGCTCCGGCCTGATCGCCATACCTGAGGAAGTGAGGGAAGCGTGGAGTCGCTCGTCTCGACAATGGTGGGCCGGGATGGCGTCCATGAAGAACTGTCCGCGTTCATGACGGCCACCGGAGGGCAGGCCCTCATCCTCAGGGGCGAGACCGGGGTCGGCAAGAGCGCCCTGCTCGACCACGTGGCCGGCCTCGCGGCCCCGGAGAACCACCGGGTGATCCGCGCCGCCGGGGTCGAGGCGGAGGCGGAGCTGCCCTTCGCCGGCCTGCACCAGCTGCTGTACTCGCTGCTGCCCCGCTCGGCCGAGCTCGACGAGGGCCACCGTGCCGTCTTCGACGTCGTCTTCGGGCTGCGCGAGGGCAAGGCGCCGTCGGTCATGTCCCTCGGCATCGCCGTCCTCGACCTGCTGTCCTTGGCGGCGTCGGAGAAACCGCTGCTGCTGTTGCTCGACGACGGCCAGTGGATGGACGCCTCCAGCGCCGAGGTGTGCGGGTTCGTGGGGCGCCGGCTCACCGGCAGCTCCGTGAAGATGCTCATCGCCGTACGGTCCGACGTCGGCTCGCGGTTCGACACGGCCGCGCTTCCCGAGCTCCCGGTGGCGGCCCTGTCGGAGGAGGCCGCCGGACACCTGCTGGACCTGCGCCATCCGCAGCTCGACACGCAGGCCCGGCGCATCGTCCTGGAGCACGCCATGGGCAACCCCCTGGCGCTTTTGGAGCTGCCCGCCTACCTGAACGGCGGCCACAACGGTCGCACGGCCGAGGAACTCCTCGGATTCGGCAACATCCCGCTCTCGCGCCGTCTGCAGCACGTCTACGGCATCCGCATCGAGCGCATGGCCGGGCCCGTACGCGAGGAACTGCTGCGCGGCGCCCTCGACGGCGTCGGGGCCGGACCGGGCGGCAACCGCGCTCCCAGCGCCCGCTACCGCATGCGCCAGGCCGACGAAGCGGTCGCGGCGGGCCTCCTGGACATCGACCCCGCCACCGGCGACCTCGTCTTCCGGCACCCGCTGATCCGCACGACCGTCGTTCAGCTGGCGACTCCCAACCAGCGCCGCGCGGCACACGCCGAGCTCGCAGGGGTGCATCGCCACGACGTCGAGCGGCGCGCCCGCCACCTGGCGGCCTCGATCGTGGATCCCGACGAGGAGGTGGCGGCCGCGCTGGAGGCCGCGGCCGACTCGGCGACCCGGCGCGGCGGCGCGGTCGCGGCCGTGGCCTGGCTGACCCGCGCGGCCGAACTGAGCGAGAGCCCCGCTGACCGCTCCAGGCGGCTCGGCGACGCCGCCTTCATCGCCGGGCAGGCCGCGCTCCTGGACCAGGCGCAGAAACTCGTCCGCTCGGACCTGCTGCCGGGCGCGAGCGAGTCCCCCGCCACGGTCGTCACCTCCGCCTACGTGGCCCTGTACGAAGACGGCGACGTACGCTCCGCGCATCGCCACGTCGCGGCGGCGATCGAGAGCCTGCGAAAGGGCAGCGCCCACGAGCCGGCCGAAGTACTCACCCGGCTGGTGAACGTGCTGCTGGCCATCAGCCAGTACGCCGGCGACGCCGCGCTGTGGGATCGCACCGAGCAGCTCATGGACTCTCTGGGGGACCGGGTCGACACCCGCTCGGCGATCTACCGCGACGCGTGGAGCGACGTCGTCCGGCACGGCGCGGGCGTGCACGAGCGCGTCGAGCGCGCCTTCGCCGATGTCTCGGAGCTGGAACCGTGGGACGTCTCGCGCCTGGCCGTCGCCGCCTACCACATCGACACGCTGAGCCAGTACCGCCCCTACCTGCAGCGGGCCGTCGACCGCGAGGTGGAGACCGGCGCCGTGGCCAGCGGCATGACCATGCTGCACCTGATCATGCTCGACCAGCTTGCCGCCGGCGAGTGGGACGACGCCGAACGGACGGGGCAACGCGCGCTGGAGCTGACCACCTCACACGGAAACGCGCTGTTCACCCACCACACCCGCGCCTACCTGGGGCTCCTGGCCGCCATGCGCGGACAGGTCGAACGGGCCCGGGAGTCGCAGGCCGTTCTGGACGCCTGGGCCCGCCCGCGCGGCGTGGGATTTCTGACCCAGATCGCCGACGCCATCGGCACGGCGGCGGCCCTGAGCGAGGGCGACTACGAAGCCGCCTACCTGTACGCCATCGGCATCACGCCGCCGGGATCGTTCGAGCGCTGCGCCCACCAGGCCTCACGCACACTGCTCGACCTGGTCGAGGCCGCCGTGCACACCGGGCGCATGGAGCAGGCCCGACGGCACGCCCAGGCCGCCTCCGACGCCGGCCTGCCCGGCGTCTCCCCCCGGCTGGCCCTCATCACGTACGGCGCCCTGGCGATGACGACCACCGACGAGAAGGAGGCCGAGTACATGTACGCGCGGGCCGAGGCCCACCCGGCCGGAGCCTCCTTCCCGTTCGAGCTGGCGCGCATCCGCCTGGCCCACGGCGTCCGGCTCAGGCACACCCAGGGGCCCAAGGCCGCGCGGCCCGTCCTGGTCCGGGCCGCCGAGTCCTTCGAACGGCTCGGCGCAACAGGCTGGGGCGAACGCGCCCAGGCCGAGCTGCGCGCCTCAGGGGCGCCCGCCCGGGCCTCGCTGTCATACCTGACCGCGCTGACCTGGCAGGAGCGCCGCATCGCCGAGCTGGCCGCAAGCGGTCTGACGAACAAGGAGATCGGCGAACGCATGCACCTGTCCCCGCGCACCGTCAGCTCCCACCTCTACCGCGTCTTCCCGAAACTGGGCATCACCTCGCGCGCCGCACTGCGCGACGCGCTGGGCAAGGCCGGCGACGGCGGCGACGCGTGAGCCCCTTCACCACGTCGACGGGTCGGCGCGCACCCCTCGCTCGGCGAGCCAGACCAGCACGTGGTCGGCGACCGCCCGCCACCCGCTGTCGACGACCAGCGAATGGGCCCGGTCAGGGAACTGCTTGAGGCTGCTGGTGGCCGTCGAGTCGCCGTACAACTTGTACACGGCCCGGGTGACCTGGTCGGGCACCAGCCGGTCCTCCTGCCCCGAGATCAGCAGCAGCGGGCCGCGGCCGGTGTTGCCATGGTCCACGACCGCCCGCGGGTGCCGTACGGCGCCGCCGTGTCCCAGCTCGGCCAGCAGCCGGCGCGGCCCGGGAACGACGTGACGTTCGAACAGCTCAGCCGACTCCTGCTCGGTGACCGCGTTGGCGAACAGCCGCCGGAACCTCCCGGCGTCCATCGACACCGGCCACGGCTCCCCAAGCTCCGGGGAGGTCGCGTGCTCGACCGGGGTGGGAGCGATGGCGACCGCGGCACGGCCCGCGTTCGTGCCGAGGAGGTGCTGCGCGATGAGCCCGCCCACCGAGTGGCCGACGATCACGGGTGGCGTGTCGAAGGAACGGACGATGCGCGCGTAGTGATCCGTGAGCGCGTCGAGCCCCAGCTCGTGAAGCGTCTCGGGACGCCGGCGGGCCTCGCCCACCGTGGCGGGCTCTCCCGGCCAGCCCGGCGCGCAGACGGCGAAACCGAGACGGGAGAAGCGCTCGTTCCACGACTCCCACGACGACGCGTGGAGCCACGCGCCATGGATGAAGACGACGGGAGTGGGGTTCACGGATCCTCCGGAAAGGCTCAGAGCCAGGTCTGATCAAGGATTGTCCGGATGCGCCTGAGCGGGAACAGTCGAATGACTCAATGTTCCTGCCCGCACCGCGTCCCTGGTCCGGCGCGGTCTGCCAGGACGCCGTGGGTTTCGCGAGGCCGGCACGGCTGCCGTTCGCCGTGTCTCGCCGTCATCTGACTGATGTGTCGGATTCCCCCGCCCGAAACAGTAAGAAATGCCGCATTTCTAGTGACACGACATGGAGGACTCCACATGATCAACAGGCGCACCTTCGGCAAGGCCGTCGGTTTGGCCGCCGGCGCGACCGTCGCCTCGCTGGCGGGCTTGCAGGCGTTCCCCGCCGCATCCGCCACCACGCGTGGGGCCGCCCCGACGTTGCCGGCGGTCACCCCCGGCACGCACACGTCCTTCGCCTCGCTGAAGCAGGTCAAGGCCGGACCGCTGGACATCGGTTACGCCGAGGCGGGACCGGCCCGCGGGCCCGCGGTCATCTGCCTGCACGGCTGGCCGTACGACATCCACAGCTTCGTCGACGTCGCTCCACTGCTGGCGGCGCAGGGCTACCGGGTGATCGTTCCCTACCTGCGCGGTCACGGCACGACGCGGTTCCTGTCCTCGAAGACGTTCCGCAATGCCCAGCAGTCGGCGATCGCACTCGACATCATCGCTCTGATGGACGCCCTCAAGATCGACAAGGCGGTTCTCGCCGGCTTCGACTGGGGGTCGAGGACCGCCGACATCATCGCGGCCCTGTGGCCGCAGCGGTGCAAGGCCCTGGTGTCGGTGAGCGGCTACCTCATCACGAACCGCGAGGCCAACCTCGAGCCGCTGCCGCCGAAGGCCGAATACGCCTGGTGGTACCAGTACTACTTCGCCACCGAGCGGGGCCGGAAGGCCATGGAGAACAAGGACAAGCGCCACGACCTGACCCGGCTCGTCTGGGACACCGTCTCCCCGACGTGGGACTTCGACGACGCCACCTTCGAGCGCACGGCCGCGGCCTTCGACAACCCCGACTACGCCGCCATCGTGATCCACAACTACCGGTGGCGGCTGAGCCTGGCCGACGGGGAGCGCCGTTACGACGGGCTGGAGAAGCGGCTCGCCGTACGGCCGGCCATCACGGTGCCGACCATCACCCTGGACGCCGAGCGCGACCCCTTCACGGCACCGCCGGGCGACGGCTCGTCGTACCGCAGCATGTTCACCGGCGCCTACGAACACCGCACCCTGGAGGGCATCGGCCACAACCTGCCGCAGGAGGCGCCCACGGCCTTCGCCCAGGCCGTCGTCGACGTGGACCACTTCTGACGAACCTGCGACACCGAGACAGCCTGCCGGATGCGATCCGGCAGGCTGTCGGTGTGTTCGTGCTCGTGTCGAGCTCGGAGTGCCGTCAGACGGTCTGCGTCCGCGGCCGGCGGGCACGCCAGGCCAGCAGCCCGGCCTGGATGATGAAGAACACGCCGCCGCCTGTGGCGTAGACCGACAGCACGTCGAGCGAGGCGTCGTCCCCGGCGGCCTGGATGTTGTAGAAGACGCCCACGAGGAACGACAGACCGCCCGCGATCAGCATCGGCCACTGCCGGCCCAGCTCCGGGCCGCGCCGCCGCAGCCCGACCAGCACCTGCGCCGCGCCGGAGACGACGGCCCAGGCGCCGAACACGTGCAGCACCGCCGCCACCCCGCCCGCCCCCGCCAGGCCGACGCCGACGGCGGCCAGGGTGCTGAGCACCCCGTTGAACAGCGTCAGGCGACGCTCCGATCCGTCCGGCAGCGCACGCAGCTCGATCAGCGACGACACCGCGTCGATCAGCGGGTAGACGACCAGCAGGGTGATCGCGAGGGCGTCAATGGGGTCGTGCGCCACGGCGAACGCGGCGGCCCACGCCACGGCCAGCACTCCACGGCCCAGGTACAGCTTCAGCAGGGATGACGCATTCATGATGGGGCCTTTCGAGAATTCAGTGCCGGGCTGTGACGCAGGAGTAGCTGCCGGCGTCGGCCGGGTCGCCATGGCCGGTGTAGCGGGAGACGTACGGGTACCGGCACAACTCGCGCGTCACCGTCTTGCCGGAGGAGTCCTTGATGGCGGCGCTCAGCGTCTGCGGGGCCTTGCCCTGTTCGACCCAGGCCGTCAGAGCGCCGAGGGCGTCGGTGGGCTTCGGGCCGGTGCTCGTGTCGCCGGCGCAGTGGTCGACGCCCGGCGCCAGGAACAGCCGGTAGAAGTCGTCGACCTTGCCCGCACCGCCCATGGCCCGCTCCACGCGCCGGCGGTAGTCCACGGTGCCCTGGGCGGGAATCAGCTGGTCGGCCTGCCCATGCCAGGTGAGGAGCTTGCCGCCGGACCTGCGGAACGCCGACAGGTCAGGGTCGTCGGTGCCGATGATCGTGTCGTACTCGGTCTGGGACTGCTCGAACAGCTTGACGAACTCGGCGTAGGTGATCGTCGAGAGGTCGTAGGAGGGCTGCCGCTTCAGGAAGGTCGAGACCCAGATGGCCGGGACGGGGAACGGCGCGCCCACGCGCTTGCCGTCCGCGTCGATGCGGGTGCCGGCGAGGTCGAAGCCGGCTCCGATCGGGATGCCGGACCACAACTTCGTACCCGACGGGGTGCGCGGACCGGCCCAGATCTTGCGTACGACGGCGGCGTCGGCCGCGGTGATGGTCTCCTGCTCGCCGCCACATTCGACGCTCTTGCCGATGAGCTGCCGCGGGTCGAACGCGCACGTGGCGGGGTCGCCGATCAGCCCGTCGGGGGCGCCGTCGAGCGGGTCGCAGGCCTTGACGGCGGCCTCCTTGAAGGCGTTGAACTCACAAGGGGAGGGGAAGGTGTTCTCCTCGTTCATCACCACCTGCGGCCACAGGGTCGCGACCTCGAACTCGTCCCAGTTGATCGCCGGAGCGGTGGCCAGGATGCCGTCGAAGTCGCCAGGGTGGCGCTGGGCCTCCATGTAGCCCTGGCGGCCGCCGGTCGAGCAGCCGTTCCAGTACGAGTAGGAGACAGGCCTGCCGTAGACCTCGTTGACGACCTGCTTGCCGACGACCGCCATCTCGTGCTGGGAGCGGTCGGCGAAGTTCTTCAGCAGCGCCGTGTCGACCTCGCCGTCACTGTTCAGGGCCCAGCTGGTGTCCAGGTACGTGCCGACACCGGCGTCGGTGGTCGCGGCGGCGTAGCCGCTCTTGATCGCGCCGGCCAGGCCCGCGCCGTAGTCGCCGGCGGCGAAGGCGCTGCCGCCCACCGCCTGGAAACGGCCGGTCCAACCCGTCTCGGGCAGCCAGACCCGCACCTTGGCGTGGTCGCCGACGCCCGGGTGGGTGAGCGTGACAGTGACATCGCAGTAGGCCGGCACGTCCGGGATCTTCACCACTTCGGTGAACGGCGGCACGGGCTGGACGGTCACGGTGCCCGCCTCCCGGCTCACCGCCGTCACGGACTCCACCGAGGTGCCGGCCGGGGCGTTCACGGAGATGGACGAGCACGTGAACGGGGCGGCGGCGGCGCTCGCGGTACCGGCCGAGGCCGCGGCCGGCAGGCACACCGCCGCCGCCAGCGGCACTCCGGCCGCGAAGATGATCAGAAGGCGTTTCATGACGTTCCTCTCCCGGGTCGTCAGCTGTTGCGGTGCGTCTCACTGTCGTTCGCGGCCGACGCCGGCACATCAGTCAGTTGACGGTCAGCACCGGCGAGCCGCTCCGGGCGCAACGTCACGGACGTCGCGGCGCAGGTCAGCGGGCCACATGCGGAGACATGCGCGCAGCTCGCGGCCCACGGCTGAGCGGTGCCGCCCGTGCTCACGTCACAGACTGAAGAGTCGAATGGCTTAACGCGCTGGGGCGCGCACACCCGTACACGACCGCCGCGCAAGGCCGGGCGTCCCGCCGACCAGCACCGTTGTGGCACCGAACCACGGCCAGGCCGACCCGCCGTGACTGACCGTCAAGTGACGGATGTGACCGCGGTCCTTCCCGGACAACAGTGATGGCGCCAGATCTCTGAAGCCTCCTGAAAGGGGAATGTCGTGGTCAGCATCAAGGGTGTGCGCCGCCGACGGCTAGCGATGGGCGCCCTGTCGACGCTCGCGATCGGCCTCCTCGCCACCGCCGCCACGCCCGCCTTCGGCGCCGACAAGGCCGCCAAGCCGACCATCGTGCTGGAGCACGGCGCGTTCGCCGACGCCTCCAGCTGGAACGCGGTGATCGAAGAGCTGCGCGCGAACGGCTACCCCGTCGTCGCCGCGGCCAACCCGCTGCGCGGACCGGCCAATGACGCGGCCGCACTCCGCAGCGTCCTCGACCACGTCGCCGGACCCAAGATCCTCGTCGGGCACTCCTACGGCGGCTCGGTCATCAGCGTCGCCGGTGCGAACGACCCCCAGGTCAAGGCCCTCGTGTACGTCGCAGCCTTCCTGCCCGCCCTCGGCGAGACCGCCCTGGAGCTGACGAACAAGTACCCCGGTTCCACGCTGCCCGGCGCCCTCGACCCCACCCCCTTCACCCTCCCGGACGGCACCGCCGGAACCGACCTGTACATCAAGCCCGGCACGTTCCACCGGCAGTTCGCCGCCGACGTACCGGCCGGCACCGCGGCCCTCATGGCCGCCACCCAGCGGCCCATCGCCCAGTCCGCCCTGGAGGAGAAGACCGGGGCCGCCGCCTGGAAGGACAAGCCCACCTGGGCCGTCATCACGACCCAGGACCTCAACATCCCCGTCGAAGTCCAGCGCTACATGGCCAAACGCGCCCACGCGCACTCCATCGAGGTACGCGCCTCCCACTCCGTCGCCGTCTCCCAGCCCAAGACCGTGGCCGGCGTCATCGAGAAGGCCGCACGAGCCACCCGATAGCACCGAACCGAAAGAGAGATCATCACCATGGACATGAAGCTCGAAGTCGTCGTCCTGCCCGTGTCCGACGTCGATCGTGCCAAGGACTTCTACACCCGGCAGCTGAACTTCCGTCTCGACGCGGACTTCCCCATCAACGACAGTTACCGGATCATTCAGGTCACTCCCCCCGGCTCCGCCTGCTCGATCATCTTCGGCGACGGGCTCACCGACGCCGAACCCGGAACGGCCCAGGGACTGCACCTGATCGTGTCCGACATCGAGCAGGCCCACAAGGAACTGGCCGGCCGCGGCGTCGACGTCACCGGCCCGTTCCACGACGCCACCGGCGCCTTCCACCAGGCCGGCGAGACCGGCCGCGTCATGGGCCCGCACCCGCAGCGTGCCAGCTACGGCTCCTTCGCCTCGTTCGCCGACCCCGACGGCAACCGCTGGTTCCTGCAGGAGATCACCCAACGGCTGCCCGGCCGCTGACCAGCGGCATCCCCGAGACACGGCCACACCATGGAGGACCAGTGACCACCGAAGACACCCGCACCTATGACGTGGTCGTGATCGGGGCCGGCCCGGTCGGCGAGAACGTCGCCGACCGGACCACCGCCGCCGGGCTGAGCACCGTCATCGTGGAAAGCGAGCTCGTCGGCGGCGAATGCTCATACTGGGCGTGCGAACCGAGCAAGGCCCTGCTGCGGCCCGCGCTCCTGCGTGCCGACGCCGGCCGGGTACCTGGCCTGAACCCGGCCGCCGCCGGACGCCTGGACGCCGCCGCCGTACTGGCCCATCGCGACCGCATGGCCGCCCACTGGAACGACGACGGCCAGGTCGAATGGCTCAAGACGGCCGGCATCGACCTCCAACGCGGCCATGGACGGCTCGACGGGCCGCGACGCGTGGCCGTGGCCACCCCCGACGGCGGCACCGTCCACCTGCGGGCCAGGCACGCCGTGGCCGTGTGCACCGGCAGCGGCGCCGCCCTCCCCGACCTGCCCTGGCTCGCCGCCCTGCGCCCCTGGACCAGCCGCGAAGCCGCCAGCGCCCCGCAGCCGCCCGGACGACTCGTCATCGTCGGCGCAGGCGTCGTGGCCACCGAGATGGCCACCGCCTGGCAGGCCCTCGGCACCGAGGTCACGCTCCTCGCCCGCGGCGCCCGCCTGCTGCCGCAGATGGAACCCTTCGCCGGCGAACTCGTCGCCGACCGCCTGCGCGAAGCGGGTACCGACCTGCGGTTCGGGGTGACCGTCGCCACCGCTGCCCGTACGGGCGGCGAGGTCCGCCTCACCCTTTCCGACGGCGGCAGGCTCACCGCGGACGAGGTTCTCTTCGCCACCGGCCGCGCACCCCGAACCGGCGACATCGGCCTCGAAACCGTCGGCCTGACCCCCGGGGGCTGGCTCACCACCGACGACACCCTCACCGTCACCGCCGCCCCCGGCGACTGGCTCTACGCCGCCGGCGACGTCAACCGGCGGGCCCTGCTCACCCACCAGGGCAAGTACCAGGCCCGCATCGCCGGCGCCGTCATCGCCGCCCGAGCCCTCGGCATCCCGCTCGACACCGGACGCTGGGGCCCCCACGCCGGCACCGCCGACGTCGCGGCCGTCCCTCAGGTCGTCTTCACCGACCCCGAGATCGCCAGTGTCGGCCTCACCAGCATCGAGGCCCGGCGCACCGGCCGCCGCGTGCACGTCGTCGACTACGATCTCGGCCACGTCGCCGGCGCCCTCCAGCACGACCCGGACTACCGCGGCAGAGCCCGCGCCCTCATCGACCCCGAGCGCCGCACCGTCGTCGGCGCCACCTTCGCCGGACCGGGCGTCGCCGAGCTCCTCCACTCCGCCACCGTGTCGATCATCGGCGAAACCCCCATCGAACGCCTCTGGCACGCCGTACCGCCCTTTCCCACCATCAGCGAGGTGTGGCTGCGGCTGCTCGAGACGTACCGGGACCAGCACGGCCAGGGGAACGGAAACCCATGAAAGAGGCTGCCGTACCTTCGGCGGCCATGAGCGCGGACCGGATGATCAACTGTGCGGTTCGCGTGGCAGGGGGCTCCCCGGGTGACGGGAACCCGGGGCGATAACATCGCGATCGTGGCGGACTGGGAGCTTCGACCGGCTTCGGCGGCGGACGTCGAGGCGGTGGCCGAGTTGCGGGCCGTCGTGCTCAGACCGGATCTCGAGCGGCTCGGGCGGTACGACGAGCTGCGTGTGCGACAGCGGCTGCGTGACGGGTTCGCACCGGCGCACACCTGGATGATCCAGGTGGGTGGAGCCTCGGCGGGCTGCGTGGCGCTGCGGCCGGCGCAGGACACCTACTGGCTGGAGCACTTCTACCTGGACCCGGATTCGCAGGGCCTGGGCATCGGTTCTGCTGTGCTGAGCAGGTTGCTGGAACGGTGCGACCACGAAGACGCCGTGGTTCGCCTGAACGTGCTGCAGGGCAGTTCGGCCCGCCGGCTGTACGAGCGGCACGGGTTCACGGTCGAAACCGAGGACGAGATCGACATCTTCATGGTGCGCCACCCGTCTTCGGTTGGTGGCTGAGGGGTTTCACACCGCCACCCCTGTGGGCGGACCTCGGAGGGGCGTCTTTCTGGTGAATGTCATACCGTCGACGATCGCATGCGGGAAACAGACCCCCGGCCGGCGGGCTTCAGGAGCCGAGGTTGCGGTGGAGGAAGTCGGCGGTGGCCCGAACGGCCTGGGTGACGTACGGTTCCACGTCGTACAGATCGATGTGCCGGTCGGTGTCCAGCCAGACGATCTCCTTGTCACCAGGTGCGCGCTCGTGAAGCTCCCTGGCCAGGTCAGGCGAGCAGTAGGCGTCGGTCCTGCCGTGGACGACCAGGAGCGGGGTGGCGGCCAGGAGGTCCGCCGCGCCCATGGCGTCGAAGGTCATCAGCGAGTGGAGAGACCCTCTGGTGACTTCGTTGCGCCAGTACGGCGAGGCGGACCGGGCGGTGCCGTAGTAGGCGTACGGCTCGTCGCCTCCCATGGCGGCCTCACCGTTGTCGGGCGCCACGGCGGGCAGGCACTCGTCGTAGCGATCCAGGAAGCCGGAGAGCGCGGACCTGTAGGCGTCGACGCCCATGCTCCGCGCCATGTGAACCGGGCTGTTGTAGGCGCCCGCGATTCCGGCCACCGCCCTGATCCGGGGGTCGGTGGCGGCGGCCCGCACCGCGTAGCCGGCGCCGAGGCATACTCCGACGACACCGATCCGGTCCGGGTCGACCTCGGGCCGGCCGGCCAGCGCACCCACCGCGGCTCTCAGGTCGGCCAGTTTGCCCTGGCTGTCCTCATGCCGGCGGCGTCCGCCGCTCTCCCCGAATCCCCGGTGGTCGAAGGCGAGGGTGGCCAGCCCTGCCCGGGCGAGCAGCTCGGCGTAGGTGCCGACGACCTGTTCCTTCACTCCGGTGAAGGGGCCGGTGAGCGCCACTGCCGGCACAGCGCCTGCCCCTTCCGGAATCCGGAGCTCGCCTACCAGCTCGATGTCTTCGCTGCGGAACGTGATCCGCTGGGCTTTGACGGATGTCATGAACTCTCTCCAGGTGCCGACATGGCGATCATCGTGGTGACGCGGCGAGTTCGGCGGCGACGCGGCGCCCCCGCGGCCAGGCGCCGGACCGCCTCGCGGTACATGCGCAGGTACTGTCGCTGCCGGATGAGCATGCCGACATCGCCGGGCGCGCCGTGACCGGGGTACAGCGGGACTCCTGCCAGCTCGCCCGTCAGGCGATCGAGTGCGGTCGGCCACGCGCCCGAGTGACCGTCCGCGGTGTAGGGGGTGCACGCCGTCGAAGGCCAGGTCCCCGTTGAAGGCGATCCGCTCGCCGTCGGATTCGACGAGCACGACGCCGTCCGCCGTCTCCAGGAGGTAGCTGTTGACGAAGATTCCGGGCTCTGCCGCCGTGTACCTGTGAACCATAAGCTTTGTCACGAACGGGACACTAGGCACCCCGATCTTTGTCGGCCAGAAGGCACTTTGAGGTGCCCCTGCGAGCGGGAGACCCATGGCACTGGTGATACCGGACGTGCTGGAAGAAGGCTGCACGACCCGGCAGGCGCTGGAGCGGTTGGCCGCCAAGTGGCGGGTCCTGCTGATCTACGCGCTGCTGGCGGGGCCTCAGCGCCATGCCGAGCTGCGCCGCAGGCTGCCCGGCATCACGCAGAAGGTCCTGACCGAGACTCTTCGGGGCATGGAAGGCGACGGGCTGGTCGAACGGAGAGTGCTCAAGGACACCGCTCCCCAGCATGTCGAGTACGCCCTGACTCCCCTCGGCGCCACGCTGCAGGAGCCGCTGTCGGCGATCTGCGCCTGGGCGGCGGACCAGAGTCAGCCACGGCGTCCACCGCCACAGGATCATTCGGCCACTGGTCCTTTGATCAGCCGCAGTGCCCCCAGTCACTGATCCAGGAGCTGTCGCCGTACGCGCCGCCCCACTGAATGCAACGGCCTTGGGCGTCGACCTTCACCGGCCCCGCGTAGTACTTGTAGTTGCCGGGGTCGACCCTGAAATACATGCTGCTGTGACGCAGCCGGGCTTCCACGTACGCGGTGTTGCCCGTGGCTCCCGTCTTCCAGGTCACCACGCAGTTGGTGGTGCCGTTGTAGAGCAGGTAGATGGTTGCGCTGGAGCCGAAGTCGTGGCTGTCGATGACGTGGTACGAACCGCCACCGCAGGCTTCGATGGGGGAAGACGCCGCCGCGGCGGGGCCGCTGGTGGCGATCATGCCGGTCAACGCCGCGACCAGGCCGAGCGTTACGACAGCCGACTTTTTGATCTTGTTCATGTCAGGTGTGATCCTCTCGTGCGACAGACGATGCCGATGGCGAATTGATCAACATGCCAAAGGTGTAGATGCCGGAAACGGCCATCGTGTTGCGTGGGATAGATCACACTGAAAGACCGTCCCACTCTTCCGCGGGCGGGTGGGGCAGAATGCCGACCCATGAGGGACAGACCGGCGGGCCTGGCGGAGGTCGAGCTGTTCGCGGCACTGGCCGAAGGCTGGGGCATCGAGGTTCGGTCGGCGGAGTACCTCCCTGTGGGCGCGGGCAGCTACCACTGGTCGGTGGCCGATCAGCGCGGGACGGCGTGGTTCGTCAAGATCGACGACCTCGGCGTCGAGGACTCCGGGCGCGAGGAGGAGTTCGACCGGCTCGGCCGGTCGTACGGCGCCGCGCTGGCCCTGCGCGAGGACGCCGGGCTCGACTTCGTTCTCGCACCCGTCCCGACCGCGACGGGCACGGTGGTGCGGCGGCTCGGCTCGCGGTACGCCCTCTCGGTGTTCCCGATGGTGGCGGGTGTCGCAGGGGAGTTCGGCGCGCACCGGCCCGAGGACCAGGTCGAGGTGGTGGACCTGCTGGCCGCGCTGCACGAGGCGACGCCGGTCGTGGCGGGCACCGCGCCGCGGGCCGACCTGGTGCTGCCTGGCAGGGACCGGCTGGATGCGGCGCTGCGGGACCTCGACAGGGAGTGGACAGGCGGCCCGTACGGCGAGCGGGCCCGCAAGCTGCTGTCCGTCCACGCCGGGCACGTCGAGCGGTGGCTCGCCGACTTCGACCGGCGGGTGGACCGGGTACGGGAGGCCCCGGCGGACTGGGTGGTCACGCATGGCGAGCCGCACCCGGGCAACCTGATGCGCACTCCTGCCGGGCTGCGCCTCATCGACTGGGACACCGTGCGGATCGCCCCGCCGGAACGGGACCTGTGGATGCTGACCGGCGGCCTGGCGGACATGCTCGGCGAGAGCCCGGCCTCAGGTGTCGAGGAGGTGCTCGACCGCTACGCCAGGGCCACCGGCCGGACCGTCTCGCCGGACGGCCTGGCCCTCTATCCCCTCTGGTGGAAGCTCGCCGACATCGCCGTCTACGTCGACGAACTGCGCCGGCCGCATGGCACCGGTGCGGACATCACCGCGTCGTTGACCTATCTCACCGGCAATCTCGAATCCAGCTACCGCGAATAGGGGGCGGCGCGCGTGGCGTCCCTGGGATCGGCAGCGCCTCCGGTCGGCGGGGACTCGTCCCGCGGCTCGTACCACGCCCGATACCGCGTACGGCCGATCGCACTGCACACAGTTGCGAGCATCTGGAGGGCAAGCCACACGTACACGTGGAACATGGGCCACGGATGCCTGTTGGCGTCGACGATGAGGACGAAGTAGCAGCCCGATGCGAACCAGCCGATACAGAGGAACAAGGATGTTCGAGACGCCTTGTACCAGGCGGACCGCCGATACCTCGCCATGTTCATACGCGGACTGTCGCATGAATCGTGTCATCCCGACAGGGATCTCTCCAACGGGCCGGGTGCGTGGCGGAAGTCGCGGGACACCCGGCGGTCGAGGGGGCGGAGGTCAGTGGGCGGCGACCGCGTCGAGCGTGCGCAGCGCCTGCTCGGGCAGTTCGATGGCGGCCGTCGCGATGTTCTCGTGGAGGTGGGCGACCGACGAGGTGCCGGGGATGAGCAGGATCGCCGGGGAGCGGTGCAGCAGCCAGGCCAGCGCCGCCTGCCGGGCCGTGATGCCCAGGTCGCGGGCGACCCCGTCGAGGGCGTCCGCCTGCAGGGGGCGGAAGCCTCCCAGCGGGTAGTACGGCACGTAGGCGATGCCCTGTTCGGCGCACCAGTCGACGAGCGCGTCGTCGGAGCGGAAGGCGACGTTGTAGTAGTTCTGGACGGCGACCACCGGGGCGATCGTCCGGGCGACCCTGACCTGCTCGGCGCTGACGTTGCTGACGCCGAGGTGCCGGATCAGGCCTTGGTCGCGTAGTTCGGCGAGCACGGTGAAGGGCTCGACGATGTCGGCGGCGGCCAGGGTGTCGGTCATGCGCAGGTTGACCAGGTCGAGCACCGGCACGTCGAGGCGCTTGAGGTTGTCGTGGACGGCCTGGACCAGCTCGCCGCGTGACAGGGCGGCGGGCCAGGCGCGGTCGGGGGTACGGCGGGCGCCGACCTTGGTGGCGATGCGCAGGTGCTCGGGGTAGGGGTGCAGGGCCTCGCGGACGAGGTCGTTGACGATGTGCGGGCCGTAGTAGTCGCTGGTGTCGATGTGGGTGATCCCCGCGTCGACGGCGGCGCGCAGGACGGCCAGGGCCTCGTCCCTGTCGCGGGGCGGCCCCCAGACCTTCGGGCCTGCCAGTTGCATCGCGCCGTAGCCGATCCGGGTGAGGACCAGGTCGTCGTCGAGGCGCAGCGTCCCGCCGAGGGGGCTCCTGGTGACTGTGTGCTCGTGTTCCGCTCGCATGGATCAAGGGTGCGTCTAAGGCGTCTCCCTCGGCATCGGGCGCATGACCTATCCCGGAGCTCGCAGCCGCGATCGCAGCCAGGTGACGAGCCGCGTGCCGGGGTCGGACAGGTCCAGGCTCCGGGCGGCGAGCGTGCGGATGCGGTAGCGGAGCGTAGTTCCCAGGGCGAGCCCGAGCTGGTCGTCGCCGAGATCCTCCGGCTCGTCAGGGACCGGTGAGGCGCACGTCGCCCTTGGCGGACAGGACGAAGACCTGCCAGTTGTAGTAGGCGTAGAAGCTGCGGGGATCGCGCTTGATCTGCCGCGCGTGGGCCAGCACGGCGTCCACGTAGCGGGTGTCGTGGTTGTAGGCGAACACCGCGCGCCGGTAGTCGCGGGGCGCCCCTGTCGCCTTGAGGTAGTTGGCGGCGGCAAGGACCGCGTCGCGGGCGTCGTGGACGTCGCCGCCCATGCCGTACTGCCGCCACGTGCCCGGCATGAACTGCATCGGCCCCTGCGCCCCCGTGGAGCTGGCCGACCTGACCCTGCCGAACCTCGTCTCCACCAGCATGATCGCCGCGAGCACCTCCCAGTCGACGCCGAAGCGCCTGTCCGCCTGGAGCAGGTAGCCGCGCAGGCGCTTGGCGGGCTGCGGCTCGCTCAGGCGGATCTTCTTGCGCTGCGCCGCGGTGATCGGGTGCGCCATGGCCAGCAGCTTGCCGACAGCGGTCGCGTTGTCGCGCGCCTCGGCGGCCAGCGGCTTGGGCAGCCGCCGGACGACCCCCTGAGCCAGGGACGTGCTGCGGGCCATCGCACGGTAGACGCGCTGCTGGTGCAGGGCGAGCAGGACGACGTCGGGCGGCGGCTGTTCCTGCCCGCCCTTGGTCCACTCGTCGATCCCCTTGCGGAGGGCGGCGGTCGTCTTCTGCAGGGCGACGGCCAGCTTGGCCGGGTCGGCGGGGATGCGTGCCTCTGGATCGGGCGCGGCCGCGGGTACCGGGGTGACCGCCTGAGTGGCGCTGGGCGAGGGGAGTTCGAGAACCGCTGACCCGGCAGCCGTGCCGCCGCAGCCTGCGAGGCTGACCGTCAGGGTTACGGCGGGCAGGACGCGGATCAATCTCATGAAAAATCACCGTATCGCCAGTCGCTCGCGCGTCCGGCGCCCGACACACCGCCAAGGAGAGCCGTGCGAGGAGCCTCTGGGAGGATTGTCCGGATGAAGCCATCGATTCGATCACGAACGCCGCACGACATGGACGGGTGCGTCGAAGCGCTCGCTGCCGTACAGCGTGTCGATCGGTATCCGGTCGACTGGCCGGCCGATCCGGCGCGATGGCTCACGCCGGCCGACCTGGTCTCCGCATGGGTGGCCCTGGACGACGAAGGCGTCGTGGGACACGTGGGCCTGTCGCGGATCCCGCTCGCGAGCCTGGGGCCGGCACTCGCGCAGGCCGTTGGAGCCTCGGGCGAGCTCGTCGGCGCGGTGACCCGGCTCTTCGTGACGCCGCGCGGGCGAGGCCACGGGCTCGCGAGGGACCTGCTCGCCACGGTGCGGAAGGACGCCGCCGCCCGTGGGCTGCCGCTCGTGCTCGACGTCTCCGACGAGGGGCAGGCCGCCGTGGCCCTCTACGAGCGAGCCGGGTGGCGGCGCGTGGCCAGCGCCCGCGCACGGTGGCTGAACTCGGCGGGCGAGCACGCCCTCGTCCACTCCTACGTGAGCCCCGACGTCCAGAACGGCCTTCACGGCCGCTGATCGACCGGCTCGCAGCCGGCCGGGGCGTCGCGGACCCGGGATCCTCCTCGTGATCGCGGGCCGTTGGCGGGAGACCTGTCGAAGGAGGTCTCAGAGCTTGAAAAGCCTGGGGTACGGCGCGGCGATGCGGAGCTTCTCCGAGCCGAAATCGACGATCACGGCGACGTCTTCCTCGACACCGATGACCGAGCCTAGGCCGTACTTGTCATGGCTCACCCAGTCCTGCAGTTCGAAATGCTCGACAGGGGGCGAGGGGGCAGCAGGGACGTTGAAGGGACTTCCGGGCAGGGGACGCCGGGCCGCGGCTCTTGTGGGCTTCATTACCCCTAGTATGCGCCCGTTGGACCCGGTGGCGGACATATTTCCGCCCAACCGAATCGACCGGGCCCCACCGGCGAAGGTCGTCATGACCGGCCGCCGGATCTTCAGACGCGGAGTTCGGGAGGGAAGCCGGTCCACCGCAGTTCGGGAGGCAGGTGCGTCATGTCGTTGTAGACGAGCACGGACGACAACCGGCCTGGCGCGTAGCGGATGACCGTCAGCGCCGCGTTGCAGTGGTTCAAGCCGAGCCAGCGCCATGCGGGCGCGTCCTGTGCCGCCCGGACGAGCCAACCGATCAGGAAATTGTGCGTGACGACCAGCTCGTGCCGCGGCTCGGCGCCGTCGACAGGGCCGGTGAAGCTCTCCATCGCCTCGCGAGCGAGCAGGGGTCCTCGCTCACGTTCCTCAGGAGGGAACCGGGCCAGGAACCCGAGCAGGGAGTCGGCGGAGTCCGGCGGCAGCTCGTCCCGTTCGGGAAAGTACGGGACGTAGTCCCCCGCGGCCTGCGAGACCCGCGGGAGCGCGCCGCCCAGCTGCTCGCCGATCAGGCGGGCGGTGTCGGCCGCCCGCGGCAGCGGGCTGTGGTGGACCGCCGCGAAGGGAACTCCCCGCAGTCGCCTGCCCAGCAGCTCGGCCTGACGACGGCCGTTCTCCGTCAGCCCGCTCTCGTCCGGTGAGGCCTCGCCATGCCGGGCGAGGTAGAGATAGCGCGCGCCCATGCTCGTCAGCCCATTCCCGGCCTGGTCATGCCCAGGCGGCCGGGGTAGGTGGCGTAGCTCTCGATGCGGACCACCGAGCGCGAGTTGGGGGCGTGGATCATCGTCTGCTTCTCGGGGTCGAGCACGATGCCCACATGGTCGGCCGTGCCGTCCCCGTTGTTGTCGAAGAAGATGAGGTCTCCCGCCTGCGCCTTGCCGTCCGGGATGCGCGGCCCGCGCAGCCACTGGTCATTGGCGACACGCGGGATGTCGGTCCCCGCCGACTGGTACGCGCGCAGCGTCAACCCGGAGCAGTCGAAGGAGTTGGGCCCCGTGGCACCCCAGACGTAGGGGTCGCCGAGCTGCTTGAGGGCGTAGTCGACGACCGCCTGCGCGCGGGGGTTCGGGGCGAGGCTGTGGGCGTTCGGAGGCACGGCGAGCGAGGGCTTGCCACCGCCACCGCCACCGCCGCCACCGCCGCCACCGTCGCCACCGTCGCCGCCGTGGGGCGCGCCGTTGTAGGCGTTGCCGACGGGCGTGGCGCCGTTGCCGTCGTACGACGCGAGCTGGGTCGTGCCCTTCGGCGTGAACTCCGGGTCGGGGACCCAGCCCTTTCCCTTCGCGGGGACGAAGTCGTGATCGCCAGGGGCGGTGATGCCGGTGAAGAACCGCACGTCGCCGAGGTACTTGTTGATCTCGTCGGTCGCCTGCTTGACCGCGTCGGACGCCCGGCCCTTCGGCCCCTTGGCCCGCTCGATGGCGTCGTCCACCTGGGACCTGATGCTCGTCATCGAGATCGTGGTGGTGTCCGGGTCGTTGCGCTGCTCGTCCAGCCAGGCGCGCTTCTCGCGGTACAGGGCCTGGACCTCGCCCTTGGCGGTCGCCAGTTCCGTCCCTGCCGTGTCCAGCTTTCCTGCGCAGCTGGTCAGCGCTGTGCTCAGCGACGTACCGGACGCGGGGTACTTGGCCATGTGGTCGGCGAAGTCCTGGGCGGAGTCGCCGTTCCACGCGTCGTTCACCGATTTGACCGCGCGTTTGAGGGCGCCGGTCTCCGTGGTGAGGCTGGTGGCCAGCGCCCGCCAGCGCTTGGAGATGTTCGAGATCTCTTCCTGGTTGCCGCTGAGGTCGTCGATCACGTTCTGGATGCGGCTGAGATAGGTGTCCCAGATGTCCGTCACACTTGCTCCGCCCGGGGAACGGGCAGGTCGGCCTTGCGGACGTTCTCGATGACCTTGTGGACGGCGGCCTCGACCTTGGTCAGGTTGTTCTCGGCGTGGCGCGTCTCAGTGTCGATCTTCGCCTCGAGGTCGTTGACGGCCTTGCTGAGCTTTGCCGAGAAGCCCTCGAGCGAGCCGAACACGGAGGCGCCGACGCTCGCGGGAGCCTCGTCGGCCATGGCCTTGAACTGGTTTCCCACGCCCTTGGCCTTGCTCGCGCATTCCTCGAGTGCGTCGAAGTAGATCTCCAAACCTGCCACGTGAGCTTCGCCTCCCGTGTCACACCAGTCTCAATGGCCCCGACAATCTAACACTCTTGGTCATCTTTCGGTCGGGACGTCAGCCATGGGCCCTCGTTCACGATCGACGTGCCGATGAGGCCGCCTGCCGTCTGTGGGAGCTCTCGGGTGGGCTCACCGGGGTGAGCGCGTCCGGCTAGCCGCGGGGCGCGTACATGATGACCAGGACGCCGAGCAGGCAGATGGCCGCTCCGATGATGTCCCAGCGGTCGGGGTGGAACCGGTCGACCACCATGCCCCACACCAGCGAGCCTGCCACGAACACCCCGCCGTAGGCGGCCAGGATCCGCCCGAAGTGGGCGTCGGGCTGGAGGGTGGCCACGAGGCCGTACACGCCGAGCGCCACGCATCCCGCCCCGACCCACAGCAGCCCGCGATGCTCTCGCACCCCTTGCCAGACCAGCCAGGCCCCGCCGATCTCGGCGAGGGCGGCCACCACGAAGAGCAGGAGGGAACGCGCGACAGTCATGAGCGTGACTGTAGGGGGCGGCTAGAACGGCAGCGGGCAGCGCGGGCTTGTCGTACAGGTCATGAGGTCGTCGCAGCCCGCGTCCACCGCCTGGATCAGCGTCTCGCGGACCGCCCGCAGGTCGGCGATCTTCCGCTCCACCTCGGCGAGCTTCGCGCTCGTCCGGGCGCGCAGGCGCGGGCGGGCCGTCGCCTCGACCAGGTCGGCGACCTCCTCCAGCGTGAAGCCCAGCCGTTGCGCCGCCTTGATCATCCGCAGGCGCGTCACGGTCTCCTCGGGGTACAGCCGGTGCCCCCCGTTGCTGCGCCGGGGCTCCTCCAGCAGGCCCCGCCGGTGGTAGTAGCGCAGCGTCTGCGCGTTGACCCCCGCCGCCTCGGCGACCTGTCCCGTGCGCAGCCAGGTCCCGCTCATGACGCGGCCCGCGGCGCGGCCTCGAGCGCCCTGGCCGCCAGCCCGTCGAGGACCCTCGCGTGGACGGCGGGCACCTCGACGTCCAGGACCAGTTCCTCGTCGCCGGACGTGAAGGCGAACGCGAAGAACGAGCAGCAGGCCGTCTCCCTCGCCGTCAGGTCGCGCGCGGTCTCCTCCACCTGAGCCCCGCCGTCCAGCGTGAGCCGCAGGTGGGTCGGGTCCACGCGGTCGAGCCCGCGCAACGCGGACGCGAACAGGTCGTCGAACTCCGCCACGCGCAACGGCCGCTCTTCGGTCGGTAGCGTGCACGCGTCAGGTGCCCACATCAGTCCTCCCAGGTCCGCCTACCTTCCGAAGGTAACCCTGTACCCCGGTACAGGATGCAACCCCCTGGCGCGGGCCCGAGCCGTCCCGGGCGGCAGGCGCTCCGGGACCGGCAGAATGACCAGGTGACGAGTTCCCCCTGGATGGTGCTCATCGGACCGGCGGCCACGGGCAAGAGCACGCTGGGCGCGATCGTCGCGGCGTCGACGGGCCGCCCCTTCGTCGACATCGACGAGATCGGTGCCGCCTACTACGCCGAGGCGGGCTGGTCGATGGACCGGCTCCGCGCGCACGTCGAGGCGGTCGGCAGGGTCAGGGCCGAACGGGAGTGGGAACCTGCCCGCGCCCACGCGGTACGGCGCGCGGTGGCCGACCACCCCGGCGCGGTCCTGTCCCTCGGCGCGGGCCACAGCAACTACACGGACCCCGCGCTGTTCGACGAGGTCAGGAAGGCGCTCGGCGTGGTCGAGCACGTGGTCCTCGTCCTGCCGTCGCCTGACCAGGACCGATCGGTGGCGGTCCTCCGCGAGCGGAGCCTCGCCACCAAACAGACCGGCTGGGTGACGGAGGACGGGCACGACTTCCTCGCCGAGTGGGTGCGCGATCGAGGGAACGCCGACCTCGCCACCGTCATCCTCCACACCGACGGCGAGGACCCGCCCGCGAGCGCGCGACGCCTCTCCGAGCTCCTGCGCGCCGCGGATCAGGACCGCTAGCAGGTCAAGACAGCCGGCCGGTCACCACGGCCGGCCGGTCACCACGCCCGGATCACCAGGCGATCTCGAGGGTGCGCAGGCCGTACACGACGTGGAAGGAGCGGAAGTCGGCGGGCCCGCCGACCTCCCTCAGCTCGGGAAAGCGCCGCAGCAGGGCGGGGAAGGCGATCCGCATCTCCATGCGCGCCAACGGCGCACCCAGGCAGTGGTGCACGCCGTGGCCGAAGGCGACGTGCCCCAGCGCGCCGCGTTCGATGTCGAACCGGTCGGGGTCCGACAGCAGCGCGGGGTCCCTGTTCGCGGACGGCAGCACGCACATCACCAGCTCGCCCGCGGGGATGCGCCGGCCGGCCAGCTCGACCTCGGTCGTGGTCAGCTTGGCCGTCCCCGAGTGGACGATGCTGAGCCAGCGCAGCAGCTCCTCCACGGCCGCGTCGATCCGTGACGGCTCCTTCCTGAGCAGCTCCAGCTGGTCGGGGTGACGCAGCAGGGCGAGCGTGCCGAGCGACAGCATGTTGGAGGTGGTCTCGTGGCCGGCCAGCAGGAGCAGGCTGCCGATACCGATCAGCTCGTCGGTCGTCAGGTCGTCGCCATGCTCGCGCACCAGCATGCCGAGCAGTTCGTCGCCGGGGTCGGCCTGCGTCCTGGCGACGAGCTCGCCCATGTAGGCGCGCGATTCGAGCTGCAGCGCCACCCGCTGCTCCAGGGGCGCTGACAGGTCGAGCATCCCGTTGGTGCGCCGCTGGAAGTCGGCCCTGTCGGCGTACGGCACGCCGAGCAGCTCGCAGATCACCAGAGAGGGGACCGGCAGCGCGAAGTCCGCGACGAGGTCGGCGGGCGAGCCGTTTCGCTCCATGGCGTCGAGGTGCTGCTCGACGATGTCGGTGATGCGGGGCTCGAGCCTGCGCATCCTGCGGACCGTGAACTCGGGCGTCAGCATGCGCCGCAGCCTGGTGTGCTCGGGCGGGTCGAAGGAGAGCATGTTGCCCGCCCGCATCGCGGCGATCTGCTCGTCGCTCAGGTCGATCTGGCCCGGCGGGCGGAAGCTCGCCGTCCTGGCGTTGCTGAAGCGCGTGGCGTCGCCCAGCACCTCGCGGACGTCGGAGAACCGGGTGACCATCCAGGCCTCGATGCCGAAGGGAGTGCTGACCTTCCGCACGCCTTCGTCGTCGCGCAGCGCGGACAGCTCGGGGGCCGGGTCGAACCCGGCCCTGCGCATGTGGAGCGGCAACGTCACGGATTCGCTCATGTCATCTCCCGCCGGATCGACCGTGCCCCGTGACTTCCACCATAGCGATCTATCAGTGACCCGCGGCGGCACGTTCCTGTGCCAGTCGCTCCTCTCCTGAGAGGGTGTTGAGCGGCTTCTCCTTGATGAACAGCACGGCCAGCAGGGCGAGCGCCGTCAGCGGCACGCCGATGAGGAACAGGTCGGCGGTGGCCGTGGCGTACACGTCCTGGATGACGCGGACCACGGGCGCGGGCAGCTTGGAGATGTCGGGGACGGACGCGCCCTCGCCTCCCGAGCCGCCGCCGGCGGCGAGCGGGCCCAGCTTCTCGGTCATCAGCGTGGTGATGCGGTTGGCCAGCACGGCGCCGAGGGCGCTGACGCCGACCGCGCCGCCCATGCTGCGGAAGAAGGTGAGCGCGGAGGTGGTGGCGCCCAAGTCGTGGGCGGGCACGTCGTTCTGCGCGGCGAGCACCAGGTTCTGCATCAGCATGCCGACGCCGATGCCGAGCACCGCCATGTAGACCGACAGCAGCAGCGTGCTGGTCCCACCGTCGATGGTGGCGAGCAGGCCCATGCCGGCGAGCATGACGACGCCGCCCGCCACGAGGAAGCCCTTCCATCGGCCCGACCTGGTGATGAGCTGGCCGGCGACGGTCGAGGAGATCAGCAGGCCGAACACCATGGGCAGGCTCATCAGCCCCGCGACCGTCGGCGACTTGCCGAGCGCCACCTGGAAGTACTGCGACAGGAACACCGTGCCGCCGAACATCGCGACGCCGACCAGCACGCTGGCGATGGTGGCCAGGGCGACCGTGCGGTTCCTGAACAGCGACAGCGGGATGATCGGCTCGGCGGCCCGCGACTCCACCCAGACGGCCAGCGCGAGCACGGCGACGCCGCCGGCCACGAGGCCCGCCGTCCACCAGGAGGCCCACGGGAACTGGTTGCCTGCCAGGGAGGACCACACCAGCAGCGTGCAGACGCCGAGGGTGATCAGGAAGGCGCCCAGGTAGTCGACCTTGACCTCCTTGCGCACCACCGGGAGGTGGAGCGTGCGCTGGAGCAGGACGATGGCGACGATCGTGAACGGCACGCCGAACAGGAAGCACCAGCGCCAGCCGAGCCACGAGGTGTCGACGAGCAGCCCGCCGATGAGCGGCCCCGCGACGGTGCCGACGCCGAACACGGCGCCGAAGATGCCGGCGTACCGGCCGAGCTCACGCGGCGGGATCATGGCCGCCATCACGATCATGGAAAGCGCGCTCATGCCGCCCGCGCCGACGCCCTGGACGACGCGGCTGACGATGAGGATCTCGACGTTCGGCGTGAGGCCGGCGATCAGCGAGCCGACCACGAACATGCCGAGCGACAGCTGGATCAGCAGCTTCTTGCTGTAGAGGTCGGCCATCTTGCCCCACAGCGGCACGGTGGCCGTCATGGCCAGCAGCTCTGAGGTGACGATCCAGGTGTAGACGGTCTGCGAGCCGTGCAGGTCGGTAATGATGCGCGGGAGCGCGTTCGCCACGACGGTCGAGGCCAGGATGGACACGAACATGCCCACCATCAGCCCGGACAGCGCTTGCAGGACCTTTCTGCGGGAGGTGGTCGGGGGCGCGGCCTCGGGCTGCGCGCTGGTGGTCGTCATGCTTCCTCGGTTTCTCGACGTCCGGGGTGGTTCATGGGGTGGGGTCCGGCAGCCCTGCGGCCACCTGGGCGAACGCCTCGTCGACCAGGTCCGCGAGCACGGGCTCGCCGGAGGCGGAGCTCCAGCGCAGCATGGCCACGCGGAAGGCGGTCAGCGCCACGGCGATGACGAGCTCCGGATAGCCCGCGGCGGCCGCGTGGTCGCCGATTCTCGCGGCGACCACCGCCGTGAGGGCGCGTTCGGCCTCCGCTCCCGTCGCGAGCAGGCGTGGCAGCAGTGACGGGTTCTGCTCGAACACCTTCAGCCTGAGCAGCCACTGCTCGCGGTGCCGCTGGGCTCGCTCGGCCTCGGCGAGCAGGACCGTGCGCAGGGCCTGGAGGACGGGCACGCCGGGAGGCGTGGCGGCCAGGCGCTCGCGCAGCGCCACCTCCGCGGCCGGGTCTCTGCCGATGAGCGCGTCTTCCTTGGAGGGGAAGTAGTTGAAGAACGTCCTGGAGGAGACGTCCACCGCCTCGGCGATGTCCTCGACGGTGACGCCCGCCAGTCCGCGTTCGGCGACGAGCGAGAGCGCGGCGCGCTCCAGCGCCTCGCGGGTCTCGAGCTTCTTCCTGTCTCGCCGCCCGAGTTCGCTACTGCTGTCCACGCTCATCTCAACATCAACCTTAGGGAGGAAATTTCACAATCTGCAAACTTTCAGGATCTGAAGTGTTGGATGTCACACGCGAGCGTGATAGAAAGCTGCTTATACGTATAAGCACGAGTGTGCAGAGGGATGCCATGCAGCTGAAAGTCCACACATGGGGGTCGGCGGGGGCCGGCAGGCTCGCCATCCTCGTCCACGGCGTCATGTCCTCGGCGGGCACCTGGTGCCGCGTCGTTCCGCTGCTGGTCGAGCGCGGCTACCACGTCCTGGCCCCCGACCTGCGCGGCCACGGGGAGAGCGCGCACGCCGACTCCTACCGTGGCGAGGACTTCGCCGCCGACGTGGTGGAGTCGCTCCCCACCGGAGCCGACATCGTGATCGGCCACTCGCTCGGCGGCCGCACGCTGGCGCTCGCCGTCGACGAGCTTCGCCCCGCCAGGGCCGTCTACAGCGACCCCGCGTGGCTGCTGTCCGGCGCGAAGGCCGACGTGGAGATGATGGCCGGGTTCGCCCGCTCCACCAAGACCGTGACGGCCGAGCAGATCGCCCAGATGAACCCCCGCTGGGCGCCCGAGGACGTGGCCGCCGAGTTGGAAGGCTTCGCCGCCTGGGACCTCAAGGTGATGGACGGCGTCGGCGCCTTCGGCGACCTCGACCTCAAGGCACCCGCGGTCCCCTCCCTGGTCCAGGCGGCCGACCCGAGCTTCCTGGTCTCCAGGGAGTACGGCAGGCAGTTGGAGCAGCTCGGCTACCAGGTCACGTTCGTGCCGAACACGGGACACTGCGTCCACCGCGACGACCTCGACGGCTTCATGGCCTCGCTCGACGGCTGGATCTGACGTTTCCCCACGTCGGTCCGGGCGAAAATGTTATGATCCTTTTGTCATGAATATTCATGGCTCAGGCCGTTCTTCCGTGACGCTCACCGATGATCCGGCACGGCACCACGAGGTCTACGTCACCGCCTTCAACACCGGCGACGTCAGCACCGTCGAACAGGCCTACGAGGACCTCGCCGTCCTCGTCCCCGCGCCCGGCCGGCCGATGACCGGTCAGGACCGCGCCGCCGCCACCGAACACCTCCTCAGCCTGGGGCTTCCCATCCAGGCCCGCCCCCGCCACGTCTACGTCGCCGACGACATCGCGCTCCTCATCGTCGACTGGGCGATCCACGGCACCACGCCCGACGGCAGGGACGTCCACATGGAGGGCACCGCCACCGACGTCGCCAGGCGCGGCCCCGACGGCCTCTGGCGATACGTCATCGACAACCCTTTCGGCACCGCCGCGTAATTTCTCCTTTTCACCGTCGCCCTCGTTTCGCGGGGGCGACGGTTATATCGCCGCAGTGGTGACTACCCGCGGCCAATCGGCGCGCCTATCGTTCGGAGCCTGCCAAGCGGCGCGATACCCGAGAAATTGGGAGGCTCCATGTCATCGCTTTCCCGGCTGACCGTCGTCGCCATTCTCGTCGTCGCGTGGGTCGGTGGCGGAGCGAAGGCGGCCGCGGCGACGGTGAAAGCCGACGAACTCCAGCAGGACATAAGGACGGCCGTCTACGCGGTCAACCGGTTCTGGTCAGATCACTGGTCGGATTACTTCCCGGGTCAATACCGGCCGCCTCGGGTCGTGGGCGGCTACGACGGGCGCAGCCCGAACCGGCCGACGTGTTCGGGGTACAGGCTGCTGCCGTACAACGCCTCCTACTGCGCCACCCAGCACTTCATCGCCTGGGACGTCAACCTGATGAGGTTGAGCCACTCCTACGGCGACGGCCTCGTCTACCAGGTCATCTCGCACGAGTGGAGTCACGCCGTCCAGAACCGCATGCCGTACAGGCATCTGGCGTGGCAGATCGAGCTGCAGGCCGACTGCATGGGCGCGGCGGCGCTCGCGGGAGCGGCGAGGGACGGCACGCTGGTCTGGGAGCGAGGCGACAGCCAGGAGATCGCGGCGACGCTGCGGGGGCTGTCGGGTGACACGCCGTGGACGAACCCGGCGGATCACGGCAGCGCCGCCGAACGGATCGACGCGTTCAACACGGGCCTGCGGTCCGGCATGCGGGCCTGTCTCGTCTAGCTCGCGCCGGCATTCGCCTGGTGCTCGCCACGGACCAACGCGCAGTAGTGCAGGAGTCTGTCGACCACCTTGGTGACCATGTCCGCCCGCCCTCGGCCCAGCCAGACGAAACCGGCCTTGGCCGTCTCCTGCAGAACGGGGTCGTCGGACGAGGCGACACGGTTGATGAGCGTGGCAGCGAGCACGTAGTAACGCTGGTCGACGTTCAGGACGTCGCCCAGTTCGGGGCTGGCGAACACGCCCAGCGCGTAGCGGCAGGAGTCGAGTCCCGGGACGGTGCCCGGTTCGATCGGCCGGTTGGCCGCGTCGATGACGGACTTCTGCCAGGTCATGCGCGCATACGGACTCGCGCCGACGGTCAGCTGCCAGTTGCGCAAGATGCCGTACCCGCCGGCCGCCAGGGCGAGCGTCACGACGACGGTCACGACCGCCGCGACCACGCGGAGGGCGCCTCGGCGCGGCTCGGGAGCGGCCCTGTGTCTCCTGGCCCGCATGAGACTGCCGCAGCCGGCGAGCACGAGTCCGGGGTAGACGGCGTAGGCGTACGTCAGCGTGGCGTAGTTGCCGATCGTGAGCGGCAGCGGGGCCCCCTGCCCCAGGCACGCTCCCGCCCGCTCCCACCCGCATTCCGCGACGGCGACATGCCCGAGGATCACCAGGCTCATCGGTACTGCCGCCGCCAGGAGCACGGTGCCCGCGTGAGCCATGGACCACCCGCCCATGCCGCGCCCGCCGATCATGACGCCGATCACCAGCGCCGCGAGAACCAGCAGGCCGACGGCCACGCCCATGGTCACGTAGACGGCGGCAAGGAACTGCCCCGTCTCCTTGTGCCGGCTGCCCTCCGTGAGCATGGGGTGGAGGGCGAAACCCGACACCGCCACGGCAACGCAGGCGATCGCCGCCGGGGCCGCGGCGCGGGCCACACGGACGTAGGACCGCTGGAGCAGGACGGGCGCGCCGCCGTCGAGGTGGAGCCGCAGGCTCCGCCCTGGCACCGATCGCCCCCGTGTCCCGGCGGCCAGCAGGTAGGCGCAGGCCAGCGCGATGGTGAGCACCAGCGGGGAGTACCTGGCCATGGTGACCAAGGTCACGGCCAGCAGGTCCCAGGTGCTGCCGGCCAGGGCGATGACCGTGATGCCGTGGAACCAGAAGCCCAGCCACGGCCCGACCACCAGCCCGGAGAGCGCCACGGTCGCCAGCGCGATCGTCCGGGGCCGGACGGAGACGGCCGTCCAGGCGGAGAAGCAGGCCTTGGCCCAGCCGAGGAACACGCGGACGATCAGCAGGAGCACGAGACAGTAGGTGAGTCCGAGCAGCGGATTCGCGAAGGCGATGGTCCAGATCCACTGCTCTGAACTCACCCTGGTCACGAACTGGCCGGCGACGACGCCCAGCGTGAAGCTGGTCGCCGCCCACCACAGAGCCGCGCCCGAGCCACGCTCTGTTGGCCGCTCGATGCCCGCCCGCCAGACGGCGACGACGACGATGCCGGAGACGAGAAGCCCGAACATCACCCCCGGCACGAAGAAGCGGAGGTCGAGCACCGCCTCTGAGTCGAGATAGGAGTACACGGTGTAGACGGGGGCGAAGCCGAGGCCCGCGAGCAACCCGGCGGTGGCCATCTCCCACTGGTCCAGGCGCAGGAGCCTGCCGGGATCCTCGAGGACGGCCAAGCGGTACCGCTTGCCGGGGTGGTTGCCGAAGTGGCGGAGCGGCCCCCGGCTCCACCAGGTCGGCCCGTCGGTCTCGATGGCCCTGGCCATGGCGTCCTGCCGTTCGGCGGTGTCGCCCGCCCGGACGTCGGCGTGGTGCTCACGGGCGCGCAGCACCGCGGTTCGCGCCAGCCACAGCACCAGGACGAGGACGGACAGCCTGGCGCACCACGCGGGCAGCTCGGCGGGACGCCCGATCGCCATGGCGGCCACCATCGGCACGCAGGCCGTCAGCAGGAACGACCACCAGATCGCCACCGTGATGTGCGCGATGCCGACGTCACGGTTGCGGATGTGCGCCAGCTCGTGGCGGAGGACCGCCTCGACGGCGGCGGGCTTGGTGGAGTGGGCGATGACCAGCCCCATGCTCAGTGCCACCACGTGACGTCGCGGCAGCCCGAAGGCACGCCCGGTGATGCCCGGCCTGCCGGAGTCCACCAGCATCCGGATGTTCCTGCCAGGGAGTTCCTGCTCCGCGATGACGCCGAACCTGCGGACCAGGTCCGCGTGGGCGTCGCCGTCGCCGACCGTCGCCAGGGGGTCGTAGCGGAGCGCTCGCAGCGGGTGGAGCGCGTAGAGGAGCAGGGCGAAAGCCACAGGAACGGCGAGCGACGCGATGACGAGGAGAGAGCTCATCGTCGCCACCCCCGCGGCGCACTTGCCGTACCGGTCGAGGAGCAGGATCGGCTCGATCGAGCGCACGCCTGAACGCAGCGCGGACAGGCACTCCGCGTGCCGCGCGTGCTCGGGGAGATGGGCGAGCTCTCGCCAGAGCGTGACGAGGAAGCCGTTGAGGTAGAGGCAGCCGGCGACCGTCGCGGCGATCAGGATCAGGAAGCGGGACGTCGTCGACGAAGGCAGCACGAACGGGTTCAGCCGACGCCCGGGCACCGTCTCCCCCGCCGCCGTCACCTCTCGCCCGACAGGTGCCCGTAGGTGGCCTGGCGCAGGCGGAGCGCGGTGGTCCTGTCCACGCCCAGCGCGAGCGCGATGTCCTCGATCGCCTGTGCCGTCTCCTTCGCCTGGGCGGGCTCGAACACGGGAACGGCGGTCTCGGGGCCGGCGATGGGCGCGGGGCGCGGCGGGAAGAGCCTGTCCCACAGGCTCTTGGAGACCTGCTTCGAGGTGCGTTCGACGGCCTGGGTCAGCGTGTTGGTCACCGCGCCGGTGAGGACGGTCATCACGACGGGGGTCAACAGTGTCACCGCGTCGGCGAGCGAGAACCCGAGAAGGTCGTCACCGCCGCCGCGAAATGCGCGCCGCGGATTCCGCCGGGCGGCGCGAGCCACCGCGGGAAAGTATTCCGCCTCTCGCGGGGCGACTTCGGCGACAATGGCGCGGGCCACGTCGTCCAGGTGCCGAATGGATCCGCTCTCCGATTCCGCCGCCATGGTTTTCCCTCACCGGACGATTGGCCAGAGTCACCGCATGGTAGCCGCCTTATCGACGAGAACACCAGGAAACGGCATTCCGGCCGCAATGATTGGCATTCGGCGTCAAGCCCAAAAGCGCTTTCTATTTGGAGCTCCATTTCGGCTAGGGTCGGTGATCGTGGACGATTTCCGAGCCTGGTGGCAGCTCGCCCTCCTCACCCCCGCGATCGTCAGCGCGATCCTCGCCTTCCTGTCCTGCCTCACCCCCGGCGGCGACTTCCTCCTGCTGGGGATGGCGATGCTGGGGTGGATCCTGGCAGCGATCGGCTGGGCGACGAGCCTCGCGGTACGGCCGCTGAGACGCCCGTTCCTGCTAGTCGTCCCTCCGCTGCTGTGCGTGCTCAGCGTGGCGTCGGTTTCCACCGGCGCTCCCCTCCGAGCGGCGCTGCTGTTCTCGGAGTCCGCGCTCCACGAGCGCGCGCAGGCGCTCAGGGCGGGCGAGGAGCGCGACGTGGACGGGGGACGGATCGGCCTGATCCCGGTCTCCTCCATCCGGCGGTCCGAAGGGGTCACGGAATTCGCCTCCGAGGGCGCCGGGTTCCTCATCCGCTGCGGTCTCGCGCACTCTCCAGGCGGACCCGCGAAGATCTCCGACGTCACGTCGGTCGATCACCTGACCGGCGACTGGTATGTCACCTGCACCGACTTCGACTGACGCGGCGCCCTGAACCACCTCAGCGACCGAGCACCCCCGCCAGGTGCCGGCGCGGTCGATGCCGTGCCTGGCGGCGTAGATCTTCGACACCGCCTCGAATTCCTCGGTCAGCCGCCGCAGGTCCATGCGCCGAAGTGTGGAGCGGTCACCGGCACGCGGGACGAGCCCGGACAATTCTCTGGTGGACATCAGACAGGGCACGACGGCCGACGCCGCGGCGGTCGCCGCGTTGCACACCAGGAGCTGGCAGACCGCCTACACCGGCATCCTTCCCGACGGGTACCTGAACGGCTCGCTCGCCGACCGGCAGGCCGACCTGTGGCGGGACAGGCTGGCCGGCGGCGGCGCCGGGCGCCTGCTGATCGCCGACGCCGGTGAAGGTGTGGCGGGGTTCGCGTACCTGGTCCCCCAGGAGGACAGGGTCCTGCTGGACAACCTCCATGTCGAACCAGGGCTCAAGCGCTCCGGCATCGGCGGCGCCCTCCTGCGGCACGCGCTCGACCGGGCGGGAACGCGGGAGCTCTACCTGGAGGTCCTGAAGCGGAACACGACCGCCATCGCCTTCTACGAACGCCACGGCGGCACGAGGGCCAGGGAGTTCGTGGAGCGCTTCCCCGAGGGCTTCGAGGTGGACGTGCTGGAGTACTACTGGAGCGGGATCCGCAGCGACACCGTCCCCCGCAGGTCGAGCCACGCCTCCTGAGGCCCTCTGACCAGGCGCAGCACGACCTCCTCGCAGCCGGGGCAGCGGGCGACGAGGCCCGCCCCCTCGTAGACCCGCAGCGCGGCGACGGGACCCTGCAGGCCGCAGTTGGCACATCGGCCGACGGCGGCGGTGAGGTCCACGGCGAAGATCTCGCCCAGCGGTCCCGCGAGGGCGTTGCCGTCGAGGTGCATGTCAGCCTCCAAAGCGCTCGGTCCTGATCCGTGCCGGGTCGTGGCCGAGGTCGAGCAGCAGGTCGGCGACGGCCTCGACGAAGCCGGTCGGCCCGCACACGAACACGTCGGGTCCCGGCCCCGGCAGGTCCTCCTTGCCTATCCTGCGGCGCGGCTCGACCCGGGTGTAGAGGTGGGTGACGCTCAGCCCCTGCTCGGGCCGGTCCAGCTCGTCGCCGTAGTAGCGGGCGTCCGGGGTCCGCACCGAGTAGACCAGCTGGAAGGGGGCCGCGCTGCCTGCCTTACGGCGGGCTCTGATCATCGCCATCAGCGGCACGATCCCGGAGCCGCCCGCCACCAGCAGCACAGGCGCGGTGCCGGGGCGCCACACGAACCAGCCGCCGACGGGCCCGCGCAGCTCGATCTCGTCGCCGACGGCCAGCTCCCCGACGAGGTACGGCGAGACCTCGCCGTCGGGCAGCCCCTCCACGGTGAGCTCGACGCCTTCAGTCGTGGCGAGGGAGTAACTGCGTTGGGCGGTGTAGCCGTCGGGGGCGGTCAGCCGTACGTCGACGTGCTGGCCGGCCAGGTGACCCGGCCAGTCCTCCACGTCGAAGATCAGCGTGCGCGCCGTCGGGGTCTCCTCGCGCGCGGCGGCCAGCCGCGCGCGCCGCCACCTAATCACCTTCGTAGCGCTGCTCGCGCCACGGGTCGCCGTAGTTGTGGTAACCGGCCGTCTCCCAGAAGCCCGGCCAGTCCTCGTTCATGAGCCTGATGCCACGCACCCACTTGGCCGACTTCCAGAAGTACAGGTGCGGGACGACCAGCCGGGCGGGGCCGCCGTGCACGGGCTCCAGTTCCTCGCCGTCGAATCGGTGCGCGATCCACGCTTTGCCGTCGAGCAGGTCCTCGAGCGGCAGGTTGGTGGTGTAGCCGCCGTAGGAGTAGACGAGCGCGTACTCCGCCGCGGTCTCGACGTCCTCGAAGAGCACGTCGAGGGAGACGCCCTGCCAGTTCGTGTCGAACTTCGACCATTTGGTGACGCAGTGGATGTCGACCGTGGGGGTCTCCTGCGGCAGCGCCATCAACTCCTGCCAGGTCCACCGGTGAGTCTGCTCGGCCTCGGTGTCGATGGCGAACTCCCACCGCTCCAGCGGGATCCGCGGCGTCGGCCCCGCGGAGAGCACGGGAAAGTCGTGGACCTGGTACTGACCGGGCGGCAGGCGGCCGTGGTCGTCCCTGGGCCGACCGCGGAAACCGCGCGAGATGATCCCCATATGCTCATTTTTGCCCCATGGAGGGTCAAGGGCATCGCATGAACACGTGAGGTTTCAGGTGACGGCGTAGCCGGGAACCGAGGGCCAGCGGACGGTCATGACCACCGACTCCTCCTCCGCCACCCAGGAGTGGTCGACCCCGACGCCCCACACGACGTAGTCGCCCTGCCGGTCGAGCACGACGCTGCGGCCGGGGAACTCCATCCTGAACCTGCCGCTGATCAGGACCAGCAGGGCGGTCCGCTTCTCGCCGCGCACCCATTGGGCCCGCTCGTCGCCCTTGGGATGGACGCCCCATTTGATCTCGACGTCCTCGCTGCGCCGTACCTCGCCCTCGGGCCTGAAGTGCCCCAGCAACCAGCCATGGTCACCGATGGCGTCGGCGGCGGCGTTGCCGACGTAGATGTGCTCCGTCACGAGCGGCGACGCTAACACGCGTGCGGGTAGGCTGCGCGCGTGATACGCACAGCCACCATTCATGACGTTCCTGCCATCATCGGCATGATTCGCGAGCTCGCCGACTACGAGAAGTCTCTCCACGAGGTGCGCGTCACGCACGAGCAGCTTGAAAGCGCCCTCTTCGGGCCAGAACCGGCGCTGCACGCGCACGTGGCCGAACAGGACGGCCAGGTCGTCGGCTACGCGCTGTGGTTCCTGAACTTCTCCACCTGGCGCGGCACCCACGGCATCTACCTGGAGGACCTGTACGTCCGCCCCGAGGCCAGAGGCGGCGGCCACGGCAAGGCGCTGATGGCCGAGCTTGCCAGGATCTGCGTCGAGCGTGGCTACCACCGCCTGGAATGGTCGGTCCTCGACTGGAACGAGCCCGCCATCGCCTTCTACAAGTCGATCGGCGCGATCCCGATGGACGAGTGGACCGTGTTCAGGCTGACCGACGAGGCGCTGCGAAGACTGCCTCGATAGGGTGGCCTGACGTGCGAGACATCACTGTTTTCAGCGGCAGCGCCCACCCCGAGCTGGCCGCGGAGATCTGCGCCCACCTCGGCACCCCCCTCCACCCCGTCCAACTGCACCGGTTCGCCAACGACTGCCTCGGCGTGCAACTGCAGGCCAACTGCCGCGAACGCGACGTCTTCCTCATCCAGCCCCTCGTGCCGCCCGTTCAGGAGCACCTCGTCGAGCTGCTCCTCATGATCGACGCGGCCCGTGGGGCCTCGGCGGCCCGCACCACCGTCGTGATGCCGCACTACGCCTACGCCCGCTCGGACAAGAAGGACGCCCCGCGCATCTCCATCGGCGGCCGGCTCGTCGCCGACCTCCTGGTCGCCGCGGGGGCCGACAGGGTGCTCGCCATGACCCTGCACTCGCCGCAGGTGCACGGCTTCTTCAGCGTCCCCGTCGACCATCTGCACGCGCTGCGCGAGCTGGCCTCGCACTTCCGGCGGTACGACCTGTCCAACGCCGTCGTCGTCTCCCCCGACCTGGGCAACGCGAAGGAGGCCGCCGCCTTCGCCAGGCTGCTGGGCGTCGAGGTGGCCATGGGCGCCAAGCAGCGCCTGAGCGACGACAAGGTGACGATCAGCTCGGTGATCGGCGACGTGCGCGGCAAGGACGTCATCGTGCTCGATGACGAGATCGCCCGCGGCACCACGGTGATCGAGCTCCTCGACCGGCTGCGCGAGCGCCAGGTCAACTCGGTCAGGATCGCCTGCACGCACGGCCTGTTCTCGGCGGGCGCGGTCGAGCGGCTCAGCGACCAGCCGGACGTGCTGGAGATCGTCTGCACGAACACCGTGCCCATCCCGGACGTGAAGCCCGACGGCAAGCTGCGGGTCCTGTCGATCGCGCCCGCGCTCGCCGAGGCGATGCGCCGCATCCACGAGGGCGAGTCGGTCTCCGCGCTGTTCGGCTGACCTCTTCCTGTTCCTGTACGGCACGCGGGTCATGGCCACCGTGGTCACCGGTGGCCGCCCGTCCATCACGCGCACTCCAGCGGGACTCCGCCTCCCGCCGTCACGCCGCCCGTGAACCCCGCGGCCACCAGCGCCTCCCACCGCCCGTCGACCCGCCGCGCGCAGCCGTACGATCATCGCCCCCGCCGCCGGTTAACCCGCCCCCGTCGTTACGACCCCGCTGAGCGACGACGGCCTCGTCAGCCCGCCGGCTCGGCCGCGTCAGCCCAGCGTCCTGGCCAGCCTGGTCAGCCCCGCCACGATCTGGGCGGGTGCGAGCCCTCTGACCTCCCGCTGGTAGGTGTAGACGTCCGGCGCCAGCGGCGCCAGGAGCGCGTCGACGAGCGCGTCCGCCTCCCGCACGTCGCCCAGCAGCGACCGCACGTGGACGCGCCAGAACCCGTACGCGCCGGTCTCGAAGCGGGAGCGGCCCACCTCGGAGCCGAGGATCAGCGGGGCGTGCTCCTCCAGCAGGTCGACCATGGCGGCGTAGAACGCGGCCAGCCGTTCGGGGGCGGGAGCGCCGGGGCCGAGCGGGGGCTCGCCGCGGATCAGCTTCTCCTGCAGGGCGCGCTCGTGCTCGTCGAGCAGCGCCACGGCGATCGACGCCCTGTCCGGATAGCGGCGGTAGAGGGTGCCCCTGCCGACGCCCGCCGCCTTCGCGATGTCGTCCATGGTGACGTTCGGCGCGCCCTTGGTCCTGAACAGATCGGCGGCGGCCTCCAGGATCCTCGCGCGGTTGCGGGCGGCGTCTGCTCGTTCCATATGGACATGGTGTCCGGTTATGCGGTAGCTTGCAAGCGGACACGATGTCCACTTATCTGAGGAGCCTTCATGAACCTGTTGCACCTGGACGCGAGCGCCAGGCGAGCGTCCTTCTCCCGCGAGCTGTCGAAGATCTACGCCGACACGTGGCGGGCGGCGCACCCGGACGGCGGCTACGTCTACAGGGACCTGGCCGCCTCGCCCGTGCCGCACATCGGCGAGGCGTGGACGGAACTGTGCGACTACGTGCTCGCTCACGAGATCACCGACATCGGACGGTACGAGGAGGCCGTGCGCACGCCCGCGCAGAGGCAGGCATGGGACATCCTGGAGCCGCTGCTGGCCGAGGTCGTGGCGGCGGACGTGATCCTGATCGGCACCCCGATGTACAACTTCTCGATCCCCTCGTCGTTGAAGGCCTGGCTCGACCAGATCACGTTCCCGAAGATGTCGCTCAAGGGGCGCTCGTTCGTGGTGACCAGCGCGCGCGGCGGCGCGTACGGCCCCGGCACGCCCCGCGAGCCCGTCGACCACCAGGAGCGGTACCTGCGCGACTTCTTCGCGGGACACTTCGCGGTCACCGACGTGGCCTTCATCAACGCCGAGCTGGTGAACGCGCTGATCGACCCCCGCCTCGCCCACCTGCGCGAGGCGCACGTCGAGTCGGTGGAACGGGCGAGGAAGGAGGCGGCACGATGAACTGGGCCATACTCGCGCTGGCGGGGCTGGTGGAGGTGGCGTGGTCGCAGAGCATCAAACCGACCCAGAACTTCACCCGCCCCATCCCGACGATCATCTCCCTGGTGCTGATGTCGGCGGCGGTGTGGCTGCTGTCGAAGGCGATGGACACGCTTCCCGTCGGCACGGCCTACGCGGTGTTCACGGGGATCGGCGCGGTCGGGGCGATCACGCTGGGAATCGTGCTGAACGACGACCCGGTGAGCGTGGGACGGCTGGCGGCGCTGGCGCTGATCGTCGGCGGCATCGTCCTGGCCCGCGTCACCGCCTGACCTCGTTCGACTGCCCCCTCGACGCCCCCGGTCGCGGCCGGGCGGGATTTCCGGGGCCCGGCCAGGCACCCACGGGGGCGAGGCCTGCTCGCCCCTGGAAAGACCCCCACCCGACCAGGCGGGCGTCGCACCCGAACCCCGCCACTCCCCCGTGCGCCGAATCCCCCGTCCGCCGAACGTCCGCCACCCGAAAGCCCGCCTCCATCCGGACCACGCGACCGGCACACCCGAACGATCACCGACAACCACCCGCTCAGCCGGGCCCCTGGAGCGAGTGGGTCAAGAGAAGGCCCGTCCGGCGATTTGTCGGAGCCCGTTAGTAGGATCGCGGACGTGGCTGATATCAGGGAGCTGTATCTGACGGCAGCGGCCTCAGCGGTCGCGTTGCTGCGTGACCCGGCGGTGGCGGTGGCCTGGAGGAAGCCCAGCGCGCTCACCGAGTTCACCGTCGCCGGTCTGGCGGGACACCTCGCCCAGCAGCTCTTCAGGGTCGAAGCGGCTCTCGGCGCCGAGGTGACGAACGCGGTCATCCCCCTGGGAGAGCACTACTCCCGCTCCGCCTGGGTCACCGCGGGCCTCGGGCACGAGTCGAACGTCAGCATCAGGCGCGGCGGCGAGGACGCGGCGGCCGAGGGGCCCGAGGCGCTGGTCGCCCGCGCCCAGGCCAATCTCGACCAGCTCACCGCCGCCCTGCGCGACGAATCCGGCGACAGGGCGCTCGGCCTGCCGTGGGCGCAGTGGTCGCTGACGCTCGACGACTTCCTGCTCACCAGGCTCGTCGAGCTGGTCGTCCACTCCGACGACCTGGCCGCGAGCATCGGCATCCCCACACCCGAACTCCCGCAGGACGTCGTCGACCCGGTGGTCGACCTGCTGGCGCGGCTCGCCGTACACCGGCACGGCCCGACGGCCGTGATCCGCGCGCTGAGCAGGGCCGAGCGCGCACCGGCGACGATAAGCGCCTTCTGACCCGGCCGCGGCCCGGACCCCGGTGAGGGCCGCGCCCTGCCACCGCGATCAGCATTTCCGTCACCAGGAAGAACGGCGCCGCCTCATCGCCGACGAGCTGCGACACGCCTCCGACGCCGCGGAGATCGCGGATCTGGACGCCGACCTGGTCGCCTACGTCCTGCCGGCTGAGTCGATCCCGCCGGCTCGGCGGCACGGAGATCCGCCTCAGGAGCCGGCGATCATGCTCATCGCGTCGGCCACGTCCCGTGCCGTCGGCGCGCTGGCCGGGTCGACCAGCCACTGCATCAGCAGTCCCGACAACATCGCCTGGTAGAAGGAGCCGAGCACGCGTGCCCGCTCAGGCTCCGCCGCGGGGTCGATCTGGCTGAAGACCTCGGCGAGCCCGAGCCTGGCGGCCTGCAGTCCGGCCGCGAGGTGCGCCCGTATCTCCGGCAGGTGGTCGATCTGCCCGACGATCTCGAACTGCGTGACCCACAGCGGCCTGAGCTCCTCGAAGGTGTCCATGACGCGCCGCCACACCGTCTCGAACCGCTCCATGGGGGTCGCGTCCTGGTCCGTCTCGCTGGTCAGCGCCACCTCCAGCGACTCGCCCCACTCCTTCATCGACTCGAACAGCGCCTCGTTGAGCAGGGTCTCCTTCGACCCGAAGTGGTAGCCGATCGCGGCCAGGCTGACTCCGGCGGCGTTGGCGATGTCGCGGGCGGTGGTGCGCGTGTAGCCCTTCTCGATCAGGCAGCGCTTCGCTCCGGCCAGCAGGTCCTCACGATTTCGTCCCATCCCCAGAATTTAGCACAAACGTCTAAGACGTTCATCCAAGCCGTGGATGATGGCCTCGAGCCCGAGCTCGAAGGCCTGCATGGCCCGCTCGGGACGCGCGCCCTTCAGCGCCACGGACAGCAGCGGCACCTCCTGCGACGACGGGTCGATCATGACATCGGGCGCGGCCAGGTCGAGCGCGGAGCCGATCGCGAACGACTCGATCGCGGTGAACACCGCCACCACCTGATCGCTCGGCCAGCCCGCCCGTTCGAGCAGGGCCACCGCCCTCTCGTACATCTCCAGCGTCCTCGGCGACCTGATCGTGGTCGTGGACAGCAACTTCGCGGTGTTGGGATGGCGGGCGAAGGCGGCCAGATCATGGCAGGCTCGGACCCCTACACCGTGATCTTCCTGTGGACGAACGGCACCGGCATCATCGGAGTCATGGTGCTGCAGGCGCTGGCCGCCCTGTCGGTGGTCGCGTTCTTCTGGAGGGACAGGCGCGGATTCGGCGCGGGACGGGTGCCGGCCGCGCCGCTGTCCGCCTTCGTCCTGCTCGCGGTGATCATCGTGCTCGTGGTGGCGAACTTCGAGCTCATCACCGGCGCGACCGGCACCGTGAACGCCCTGCTCATCCTGCCCGTCCCGCTCGTCTTCGCGCTCGGCGCGCTGCTCCCGCTGCGCATCCGCCGCCGCGACCCCTCTCGCTACGTCGTTCTCACCACGGAGGAAGCCACTCGTGCCTGATCTGCTCTTCACCAACGGCACCGTCTGGACCGGTTCGGGTTTCACAGGCGAGCTCGCCGTCTCCGGCGGGCGGATCGCGGACCGCGTCACGGACGCCACGGTGATCGACCTGGAGGGCGGCTTCCTCATGCCGTCCTTCGGCGACGGCCACGCCCATCCGCTGTTCGGCGGGCTGGAGGCGCAGGGTCCGCAGATCAAGGGCAGGACCACGGTGGAGGAGATCGTCGCGGAGGTCGCCCGCTACGCGGCGGACAACCCTGCGCTGGAGTGGATCGTCGGCGGCAGTTACGACCCGACGATCGTGCCCGGTGGCGAGTTCGACGCCCGCTGGCTGGACGCGGTGGTGTCCGACCGGCCCGTGGTGCTGCGGGCCTACGACTACCACACGGTCTGGTGCAACACCGCGGCGCTGGAGCGCGCGGGGATCGGTCCGTCGACCCCCGACCCCAGGCTCGGCTGGATCGTCCGCCGCCCCGACGGCACCCCACGCGGGACTCTCAGGGAATGGCACGCGTGCGACCTCGTACTGGACCTGGTCCCGGCCAAGTCGCTGGACGAGCTGGTCGAGGGGCTGGCGGCCGCCGGCGAGGCCATGGCCTCCGCGGGCATCACCTGGGTGCAGGACGCGTGGGTCGAGCCGTACATGGTGGAGGCCTATCTGGAAGCGGCACGGCGCGGACGGCTCGGGTTCCGCGCCAACCTGGGCTTGCGCGCCGACCCCGACGGCTGGACGTCCCAGCGCGCGCTCTTCCCCGCGCTACGCGCCCGCGTGGAAGACCACCAGGTACGGCAGGCGGGCCCCAGGCTCGTCACCGCGAACACCGTCAAATTCTTCGCCGACGGCGTCATCGAGGGCGGCACCGCCGCCATGCTGGAGCCGTACGTCGACGCCCCGCACTCCTGCGGCATGCCCGTCTGGGACCCGGCCGCGCTGGCCGAGGCGGTGGCCGCGTTCGACGCCGACGGCTTCCAGGTGCACATCCACGCGATCGGCGACAGCGGCATCCGCGCCGCCCTCGACGCGATCGAGCGGGCCGTGCGGGAGAACCCCGCATGGGACCGCCGCCCCGTCATCGCCCACACGCAGCTCGTCGCCGCCGCCGACCTGCCGCGCTTCGCCGAGCTGGGTGTCATCGCGAACTTCGAACCGCTGTGGGCCCAGCTCGACCCGCTCCAGACCGAGCTGACCGTGCCCAGGCTCGGCCCCGACCGGGCAGATCTGCAGTACCCGATGGAGACCCTGCGCGTCCTCGGAACGCCGCTGTCCTTCGGCAGCGACTGGCCGGTCAGCTCGCAGCAGCCCCTGCTGGGCATCCAGATCGCGACCACCAGGCAGACCGTGGACGGCACGCCCCCGTGGACCCCCGGCGAGCGGCTCTCACTGGAGGACGCGCTCGGCGCCTACACCTCGGGCGTGGCCTACCAGGCGTTCGGCGAGGGCGACAGGGGGACGCTGGAGGTCGGGAAGGCCGCCGACCTGGTGTGGCTGTCGGCCGATCCGCGCGAGGCGCCCCCGCTGGAGCTTCGCCACATCGAGATCCGCGGCACCTGGCTGGAGGGCAGGCGCACGCACTGACGGGTCAGAGGATCGTGTCGTCGCCGTGGCGGCCGAGGGCGCGGCCGTAGCGGCGGGACACCTCTGGCATGATCGACTCGCCGTCGGCGGCGCGCGGCAGCCCGAAGACGTACCCGGGGAAGTCGAGCTCCCGCTGCACCGCCCAGATCGCGTCGTGCCGGTCGGGCGGGAACAGCTCGGCCGGATCGCCCACCGCCACCCAGCCGATCGGCACCGTCGTGCCCTCGGCCACGGTGGTGCGCAGGTGGACGACGGCGTTGACGCGCACCTCCGCCCGTGTCCTGATCCGCGCCCCGTTGAACACCCTGGACCCGGTGGCGAGGAAGGCGTCGTCCTCGACCGCGCATCCGGTGAGGTAGGCCAGGGGGCCGACCAGGACGTGCCTGCCGAGCGTCAGCGGGTCCTGCCTGGTGCCGCGCAGCACGGCGTTCTCCATCACGATGCAGCCCTCGCCCAGCTCCACGGGCCCTCCCTCGGCGGTGAGGACGGCGCCGAACAGGACCCGGCATCCCGGCCCGACGCGCACGTCCCCGCAGAGCGTGGCGGTGGGGGCGACGTAGGCGGTCGGATCGACGGACGGGCTCTTGCCCAGATGTTCGACCAACATGAACCCATCATGCTCGACCACTAGATCAGCATGTCGACGTAGATCAGGTTGACGATGGCGTGGACGAGGATGATCACCCAGATGTTGCGGTAGCGCGCCCACAGGTAGCCCTGCATGAGCCCGAACATGCCCTGCGCCGCCACGACGGAGGCGATGCCGATGCCGACGGCCTCGGGGTCGATGTGGCTGACGTGCATCGCGGCGAACAGCAGCGCGGAGGCGAGGATCGCGGGCCATCTGCCGTACAGGACCTCCAGCCTGGTCTGCAGCCACGCCCGGTAGAAGACCTCCTCCAGCACGCCTGCCGTCAGCAGCGTGATCAGCGAGCCGATCGCGAGCGTGACCGGGTCGGGCAGGTGCTGCGTCAGCGGCGGCGACAGCGGGCTGACCTCCGCCAGCAGGAACCACGCGACGACGGCGGGCAGCGGCGCCAGCCAGGTCACCGGTCTGGGGACGGACCTGGCCGCCGGGCCGTCCCCCCTGATCAGCCTGAAGCCGACCAGCGGCACGACCAGCAGGATCGCGATCTTGGCGACAGGGTAGAGCAGGCCGCGGCCGACCAGCGCCACCGCGACGGGGAAGGCGACCGCCGCCGCGAGCAGCAGCCACGTCTCCCTGACCAGGCGGGGCCGCGGCAGGCCGGCCAGCGGCTGCGGCACCGCCGCGCGCGGCGCCACGAGCATGGCCAGGATCACCGCGGCCAGCGGTGGCAGCAGCGCCGCCCACAGGGTGGCGCCCGTGGCGCCGGGATCGGCCGACTGGCGGATCACGGTGGTGCCGGTGAGGATCAGCGACGCGTAGGCCAGGACGAACACCGCCAGGCCCGCCCCCGTCAAGAGGCCGGTTCTCGACATGTGTTTCATGATTGTCCCGGCTCCGGCCCGATTCCTCCTGCCGTGGAACCAGCCGGACGTCATCCCTTGTGTTGACGCGGCCATGCCCGACGCCGGCGGGCGAGCGCCGCCACGCCGGCCCTGTGCGTCACGCCGTCCGGTTCATCCGAGGGCGACCTCGTCAGGGATCGACCTGTTCGCGAAGTAGCAGGCCGCCTGAGCCTCGGCTACGGCAGGCAGCACCTGCAGCGGCTCCGACCTGCACAGGCCGTCCACGCCGGCCGACGCCGCCGCGCCCGACGCCAGCACCTGGCAGCGCGCGTGGAAGCGGCACCCGCCAGGGATGCGCGTCGGGTCCGGGGGCTCGCCGGTCAGCACCACCCTCTCGGGCGATTCCGGCAGCACCGAGAGCAGTGCCTGCGTGTAGGGGTGCTTGGGCGCCTTCAGCACCTCTTCGACAGGTCCCGACTCGACGATCCTGCCCAGGTACATCACCGCGACCCGGTCGGCGATGTTCCAGGCCAGCCCGAGGTCGTGGGTGACGACCAGCGCGGAGAGCCCGAGGTCGGCGCGCAGCTTGAGCAGCAGCGCGAGGATCTCGCCGCGGACGCTGGCGTCCAGGGAGGCGACGGGCTCGTCGGCGACCAGCAGGCGGGGGTTCAGCGCGAGCGCGCCCGCGATGACCACGCGCTGGCGCTGGCCGCCGGACAGCTCGTGCGGGTAGCGGAGGAAGAACCGCTCGGGTGGTCTGAGGCCCGCCCTGGCCAACGCGTCGGAGACGACCTGCTCCTCGTTGGCCAGACCGTGGATGCGCGGGCCCTCGGCGACCGCCTCGTAGACGGTGTGCCTGGGGTTCAGCGAGCCCATCGGGTCCTGCAGGACGAGCTGGGCCTCGCGGCGGTAGGCCTTGAGCGCCTTGGAGCCGTAGGTGAGGGGCTGCCCGCCGTAAAGGACGGTGCCGCTGGTGGGGCGTTCGAGGCCGAGCAGGGTGCGGGCGAGCGTGGTCTTGCCGCATCCGGACTCGCCGACCAGGGCCACGATCTCGCCCTCGCCGACGGCCAGGTTGACACCGTCGACGGCGCGGGCGCGCCGCCCCCTCGAGGCGAACTCGACACGCAGGTCCCGCGCTTCCAGGAGCGTCGTGGTCATGGGATCTCCTTGGCGCGGCTGGACGGAACCCGCTCGTCATCACGGGCCACCGCCGTTTCGGGGGCTGCCGGGACGGCCTCCTCGCCGGTCTCCTCGGACGGGTGAGCCGCCTGCTCGGGGGACGACGGAGCGGCCTCCTCCACCTGCTCGGGGGACGGGTGAGCCGCCTCCTCCTCGGTCCGCTCGGGGGACGGCGGAGCGGCGGGGGTCGCGCCCGCGGTCAGGTCGGGGCGGACGTGGACGCAGGCGGCGGTGTGCGGGCCCGCGTCCGCGTCGCCCGCCGGCCACAGCTCGACGTCCAGCGACGAGCACACGTCCAGCGCGACAGGGCAGCGGGGGTGGAACGAGCACCCCGACGGCAGGTCCATCGGGTCGGGCGGGTCGCCGCCGAGCCCCTTGGGCGCCATCCGGGAGACGGGGTCGCCGACAGTGGGGAAGGCGGCGGCCAGCGCCTTGCTGTAAGGGTGGCTGGCGGCGTGGAACACCTCGTGCGAGGGCCCGTTCTCGACGATCCGGCCCGCGTACATGACCGCCAGGCGATCACACATGTCCGCCAGGACCGACAAGTCGTGAGAAATCATGACCAGGGAGATGCCGTGTGACGCGATCAGCTCCTTGATCAGCGTCAGGACCTGGGCCTGGACCATCACGTCCAGTGCCGTCGTCGGCTCGTCGGCGATGATCAGTCGTGGCGAGCACGCCAGCGCCATCGCGATCATCACCCGCTGCCGCTGCCCGCCGGACAGCTCGTGCGGATAGCTTCGCGCCCGCCAGCCCGGCAGCCCGACCTGCTCCAGGAGCTCGGCCACCCGCGTCCGCGCCTGGGACGGCTGGGCGAGCCCGTGCACCAGCAGCGGTTCAGCGATCTGCTCGCCGATGCGCCGCACCGGGTTGAGCCCGTGCTGGGCCCCCTGGAACACGATGGAGGCCTCGGCCCAGCGCACCGCGCGCAGCCGCCCCCACTTCATGGCCAGCACGTCCTCGCCGTCGAGCAGGATCCTGCCGTCGACGCGGGCGTCGCGCGGCAACAGCCGCAGCAACGCCATGGCCAGCGTCGACTTGCCGGAACCCGACTCACCGGCGATCCCCAGCGCCTCACCGGCTGCCAGCGACAGCGAGACCCCGCGGACCGCGGGCACCTCGCCCGAGGCGATGGAGTACGTCACCGAGACGTCCTCGAGTGACAACACGTTCATCGGCTGACCCCCCGGAGGCGTGGGTTGAGCACGGCCTCCATCGCCCGCCCGCACAGCGTGAACGCCAGCACGACCGCGACGATGCAGAGACCGGGAGCGAGGATGTACCACCAGGCGCCGGCCGTGGCCGCGCCCCAGTCGTAGGATCCGCGCAGCAGCTGACCCCACGACGCCTGACCCGAGTCGGCGCCGAGGAAGGCGAGCGTCGACTCGGCGACGATCGCGCTGGCCACCTGCAGGGTGGTGTTGGCCAGGACGAGCGGCGCGACGTTCGGCAGGACGTGGCGGCTCATCACGTGCCAGTGCCCGGCACCGAGCGCGCGCGATCTCTCGATGTACGGCCTGGCCTCGACGGCTAGCGTCTGGGCCCTGATCAGCCTGGCCGTGGAGGCCCACGAGGTGATGCCGATCGCCAGGATGATCGTCGAGGTGCTGCCGCCGAGGATCGCCGACAGGACCAGCGCCAGCACCAGCGAGGGCAGGACGAGGAACCAGTCGGTGACCCGCATCAGCGCGGCCGACGCCCAGCCCCTGAAGTGTCCCGCCGCGATGCCGACGACCGTGCCGATCACCATGCTGAGCAGCGCGGACATGAACCCGATGAGCAGCGAGACGCGCGAGCCCCACAGGATCATGAGCAGGATCGAGCGCCCCGACTCGTCGGTGCCGAGCAGGAAGTCGAGGCTCGGCGGGGCCATCTTGGCGCCGGTCGCCTTGGTGACGTCCATGCCCGAAGGGTCGGTGACCAGCGGCGTGATCAGCGCGAGCACGACGAAGACCGCCAGGACGGCGGCGCCGATCACGCCTGCCCTGTGCCGGCGGTACTGCTGCCAGAACCGGGCGAGCGAGGAGCGCCTGCGCGCCCACGTCACGGAGCTCATGCCGACCTCACCCTCGGGTCAAGGACGTGGTAGGCCACGTCGGCCAGCGTGTTCATGATGATCACCGCGACGCAGACGACCATGAACGTGCCCTGCATGACCGCGAAGTCAGGCCCCTTGATCGCCTCGTAGAACAGCAGGCCGAGGCCGGGCCATGAGTACACGGTCTCGACGGAGACCGCGCCGCCCACCACGAAGCCGATGTGGATGAAGACGAGCGTCACGGTCGGAAGAAGCGCGTTCGGCACGGCGTGCCGCCGCCGTACCATGTCGTCGCGCAGCCCCTTGGCGCGCGCGGTGGTCACGTAGTCCTGGCCGATCTCGTCGAGCAGCGAGGAGCGCATGACCAGCAGGTACTGCGCGTAGACGACGGCGACCAGCGTGAGGCACGGCAGGACCATGTGGTGGCCGACGTCGAGCAGGTAGGCGAAGCCGTCGGGCGCGTCGACGCTCTCCATGCCACGCGTGGGGAACAGCCCGGGAATCGGCCCGATGCCCGCGCCGAGGACCATGAGCAGCAGCAGGCCGAGCCAGAACGTCGGCACCGACCACAGCACGAGCGAGACGCCGGTGGAGAAGCGGTCGAGGCGGCCGCCGTGGTTCCATGCGGCACGCGTGCCCTGCCACAGGCCGAGGCTGACCGCGATGAGCAGGCCGACGCCGGTCAGCAGCAGCGTGGGGCCGAACCGCTCGCCGATCAGGTCGGTGACCGGCCGCTTGTACTCGTAGGAGGTGCCGAGGTCGAACTGGAGCGTCCGCAGCACGAAGTCGACGAACTGCTGCAGCAGCGGCTTGTCGAGGCCCATCTGCCTGCGCAGCAGGTCGATCTGCTCGGGGCTGAGCGGCACGTCGCGCGTGTAGGCGATGACCGGGTCCCCGGGGATGAGGCGGAACAGGAAGAACGTCGCGACGATCACCATCGCGATGCTGAGCAGTGCCCCGCCGAGCTTGGTGGTGGCGTACCTGAGCGTGCCCCTGTAGGCGGGCCGATCCTCGCCGGGGCCCGCCGCCGTCTGGACGGCGGCGGGCTCGGTTTCGAGCGGAGTGGCCATTATTCGCGTTCGTCCGAGGTGCTCTTACGCCGCCTGGCCAGGAAGAAGCCGCCGGCGCCCACGACGACCACGGCCGCCACGACACCGATGATCAGGCCGGTGTTGGAGCCGCCGCCACCGCTGCCGCCCGAACCGCCGGAGGCCACGGCCTTGGCGTCCAGGGTCACCATCGGGTAGCCGCTGGCGCCGCCGTACAGGATGCCCTCGCCCTGCCTGCCCGCCGGGATCGGGGTGATGCTGGTGATCCGGTCCTTGCGGTACAGCTCCAGGTTGTTCGGGTAGTAGAGCGCGATGACCGGCGCGTCGGTGTAGAGGCGCTGCTGCATCTGCTTGATCATGTCAGCGCGCTTGGTGGTGTCGAGCTCCTTGAGCTGCGACTGGTAGAGCTCCTCGTACTGCTTGTCGCAGTAGAAGGACTCGGTGCCGCCGCCCTCGCCCGACGGGGTGGGCCGCCTGCTGCACAGGTGCGTGGCCAGGACCTCCTCGGGGTCGGGGTTGACCGACCAGCCGCTGATCGCGATGTCGAACAGGGCGGTGCTGCCGGTCTCCTCGGTGAACTTGTTGGAGTCGAGCTTGCGCGTGGTCAGCGTGATGCCGATCTCCTTGAACCACCCGGTGAGGAACTGGGCGAGCTTGTCCTCGGTCGGGGTGTCGGTGTGGATGCTGAAGCGCATCTCCAGCTTCCGCTTGCCGTCGGGCATCGTGCGGACGCCGTCGGCGCCCTTCTTGTAACCGGCCTCGTCGAGGATCTGGTTGGCCTTGGCCAGGTCGAAGGTGACCTTCTCGTCACCGGTGGCCTGCCAGAAGAAGTCGGTGTACATCGGGGGCACGATCGAGCCGTCGGCCGGCACCGCCAGGCCGTTCTGGACCTGGTCGACGAGCGCCTTCTTGTCGATCGCGTAGTGGATGGCCTGGCGGACCTTCGGGTCCTTCAGCGCCGGGTGGCCGTCACCGACCGGCTTGTCGTCGGACGTGGTGGCGCCGTGGTTGATCTGCAGGTACGCGGCGCGGCGGCCGGGGGTGTTCCACTGCGTGATGTTCGGGTCGCCGGCGCCCGCCTCGAACTGCGGCGCCGCCAGGCGGCCGATCAGGTCGATGTCGCCCTTCTTGAGGCCGGCGATGGCGGCCTCGGGGTTCTCGTAGAAGATGACCTGCAGCTCGTCGATCTTGGGCTTGCCCTGCCAGTAGTCAGGGTTGGCCTTGAGCTTGACGTAGCTGTCCTTCTTGTGCTCGATCGGGATGTACGCGCCGTTGGTGACGGCGGGGTAGGTCTCGTTCTCGAACGTGGCCATGTCGCCGACCTTCTCCCAGATGTGCTTGGGCACGATCGGGATCGGGTTCGACAGCATCGACGCCTGGGGCGCCTTGGTCTTGATGACCAGGGTCCTGTCGTCGGTGGCGGTGACCGAGGCGAAGTTCTCCACGGCGGGACCGTTGCCGGTCTTGGCCGCGTCATCCGTCATGATCTTGTTGAAGGTCCAGGCGGCGTCCTGGGCGGTGACCGGCTGGCCGTCCGACCACTTGGCCTGCCGGATCTTGAACGTCCAGGTGAGCCCGTCGGCGGACGATTCCCACGACTCCGCCAGGTCCGGGCTGGGCTGCAGGGTCTTGGGGTCGGGGGTGGTGAGGAACATGTACGTCCACCGCTGGAGCTGGCCCGCGATCAGCCGTACCGCCAGGAACGGGTTCATCGAGTCGACCGACTGGATCGAGCCGATCCTGACGGTCTTCTTGCCCGTCGTGGCGGGATCCGCCTGCGCGGCGGTGACCGGTGCCGCCAGTGCTAGAGCCACCCCGAGCGCCGTCAGGCGCGCGAGCCATTTACCCATTGGTGCCTCACTCTCAGGCAAGGGGGAGACCTGTTGTAGAGAAAGGCACACCATCGCAACATCGTGTGTCAACGAGAGACGGAAAATTGTTTCACTCTCGTTTCCATCAGCGATGTTATTTTTCACCCCTCTTCGGAAACGTGACCTCCGTCCACCCTCAGCCGCCGATCCACCTGGACGGCGTCGAGCATCCTGCGGTCGTGGGTGACGAGCAGCAGCGTGCCAGGGTAGGAGGCGAGCGCCGACTCCAGTTGCTCGATCGCGGGCAGGTCGAGGTGGTTGGTCGGCTCGTCGAGCACCAGCAGGTTGACGCCCCTGGCCTGCAGCAGCGCCAGCGCGGCGCGGGTCCGCTCGCCGGGTGAGAGGGTGGAGGCCGGCCGCAGCACGTGGTCGGCCTTGAGCCCGAACTTGGCCAGCAGCGTCCGCACCTCTCCTGGCGGCATCTCGTCGGAGAACGATTCCGCCAGCGGCGCCGACCCCTCGAACAGCCTGCGGGCCTGGTCGACCTCGCCGACCACCACGCCGGGCCCCAGCGCCGCGTGGCCCTCGTCGAGCTTCAGCCTGCCGAGCATGGCGGCCAGCAGCGTCGTCTTGCCCGAGCCGTTCGCGCCGGTGATCGCCACGCGCTCCGCCCAGCCGATCTCCAGGTCGACGGGGCCGAGCGTGAACGTGCCTCGCCTGACCACGGCGCCGCGCACCGTGGACACCACCGCGCCCGCGCGAGGCGCGGCCGCGATCTCCATCCGGAGCTCCCACTCCTTGCGCGGCTCCTCCACCACCTCGAGGCGTTCGATCAGCTTCTCGGTCTGCCGGGCCTTCGCCGCCTGCTTCTCCGTGGTCTCGACGCGGGCGTTGCGGCCGATCTTGTCGTTGTCCTTCTGCTTCCTGCGGGCGTTCTTGACGCCCTTCTCCATCCAGGCGCGCTGGGTGCGGGCGCGCAGCTCCAGTCCGGAGCGCGTCTCGGCGTACTCCTCGTAACGCTCGCGGGCGTGCCTGCGGGCCACCTCGCGCTCGTCCAGGTAGGCCTGGTAGCCGCCGCCGTACAGGTGGACCTGCTGCTGGGCCAGGTCGAGCTCCAGCACCGAGGTCACCGTCCTGGCCAGGAACTCGCGGTCGTGGCTGACCACGACGGTTCCCGCGCGCAGCCCCTTCACGAACCGCTCCAGCCGGTCGAGCCCGTCCAGGTCGAGGTCGTTGGTGGGCTCGTCGAGCAGGAACAGGTCGTACCGGCTGAGCAGCAGCGACGCCAGACCCGCACGGGCGGCCTGCCCGCCGGACAGCGACGTCATGGGCAGATCGAGATCGATCATCAGCCCGAGCTCGGCGGCCACCTCGTCCGCGCGTTCCTCCAGGTCCGCGCCGCCGAGCGACAGCCAGCGCTCCAGCGCGACGCTGTAGGCGTCGTCGGCGCCCTGCGCGGCCTCCACGAGGGCCTGCGTGGACGCGTCGAGATCCTGCTGCGCCTTGGTGACACCGGTACGGCGGGCGAGGAACTGCCTGACCGTCTCGCCCTGGCGCCGCTCGGGCTCCTGGGGCAGGAAGCCGACGACGGCCGTGGGCGGGTTCAGCCTGATCGAACCGTGCTCCGGCCGGTCGATCGCGGCAAGGAGGCGAAGCAGTGTCGACTTGCCCGCTCCGTTGACACCGACGAGTCCGATGACGTCGCCAGGGGCGACCACGAGGTCCAGACCGGAGAACAGGACCCGCTCACCGTGACCCGCGGCGAGATCTTTTGCGACAAGAGTTGCGCTCATAACAACCGTTAGCGTAATCGCATGCCACGGACCCGCATCGCGATTTTCGCCGCCCTGACGATCATCCTCGGGCTGGCCACCAGGCCGTTGTCGAAGTACGCGGGGGACGCGTTCTACACGGTGCTGCTGTACTGGATCGTGGTTTTCGTCGCACCACGGGTGCGGCCGGTGTGGGCGGCGGGGGTCGCGCTGGGGGCGAGCTGGGCGATCGAGTTCGCGCAGCTGCTGGACCTGCCGCGGGTGCTGGCGCCGGTCCTCGGCAGCACGTTCAACCCGCCCGACCTGTTCTGGTACGCCGTGGGCGCGGCGGCGGTGTGCGCCTTCGACCACGTCCTGCGCCGCCGCGGAACACCGGACGCCCGGACCGCCTGACGCACCGCGCGTGGGCCGCGGGCGGCCCCTCCGCTCCTGGAGAGGACCGCCCCCGCTTCAGGCCGTGTCCCGGGGAGGACCGCTAGTGGCAGCCGCCCGAGCCGCAGCACGAGCCGCCGGCCTGGGCCAGCATGATGGTGTCCTGGCGACCGGCGAGCTCGTAGCCCGCCTCCGTGACGGCCGCGCCCACGACGGCGTCGTCGAGCGGCGACGCGCTCGTCACGGTGACGGCCTTGCTCGCCAGGTCCACCCGCACCTCGCTCACGCCTGCCACCTTGCCCACCTCGGCGGTCACCGAGCTGACGCAGTGGCCACAGGTCATACCCTCGACCTGATACGTGGTGACGGTCATCGAACTCTCCTCACAGCTCGGGAACTCGTGCCCTCACTATATACCCCCTAGGGGTTTATTGGGCATAGATCCGCTCCCTCAGGGCACGCGACGACCATGGATACCATCGCCTTCCTCGTCGCCCCCGAGGGCGTCGAGCAGATCGAACTCACCGAACCGTGGAAGGCCGTCAAGCAGGCAGGCGGCACCCCCCGGCTCATCTCCACCTCGCCAGGGCGAATCCAGGCCTTCAACCACCTCGACAAGGGGGACACGTTCGCGGTGGACGCCACGCTGCCGGAGGTCTCGGTCGAGGACTTCGACGGACTCGTGCTTCCCGGCGGCGTCGCGAACCCCGACTTCCTGCGCACCGTCCCGGCCGCCGTCAGCTTCGTGCGCGGCTTCTTCGACGCGGGCAAACCGGTCGCCGCCATCTGCCACGCGCCGTGGACGCTCATCGAGGCGGACGCGGTCCGCGGGCGCACGGTCACCTCGTGGCCCAGTCTCAAGACCGACCTGCGCAACGCGGGCGCGACATGGCAGGACAGGGAGGTCATCATCTGCACGTCAGGCCCCAACACGCTGGTCACCAGCCGCAAGCCCGACGATCTCAAGGCTTTCGACCAGGCGGCCGTGGACGCCTTCAGCTGACCTGAAGCTCCGACCGAACGCCCCTCAGCAGGGCCAGGGCGGCGAGCGCGCCCGCCGCACCGAAGAGCGCGATGGCGCCGCCCGCGCCCGCGAACTCGGCCACGATCCCCGCCAGCACCATCGCGAGACCCTGCGCCGCGGTCAGCGCCGCGGCGACGACGCCGATCGCGCCTCCGCGCCGCTCGTCGGGCACCAGCGAGACGAACTCGGCGTTGGCCACCACCTGGTAGGCGGTCAAGGCCCCGCACGCCACGAGGAGGACGAGCATCACCGGCAGCGGCGGCAGCAGAGCCGCGCCGAGCAGCGGCACGAAGCTCGCCAGCGCGAGCGGCCCGAGCAGGCGCGGCCGCGTCTCGGGGCGGACCCGCTTGGTCAGCACGACGGTCCCCGCCACGTACCCGGCGGGGATCGCGGCCATGAGCAGGCTCGACAGGTCCTCGTCCAGTCCGATCTGCCTGCCGTACGGCACGGCGAGCGCGAGCGGCGTCATCGAGAAGGCCGCGAGCAGCGCCAGCGCCGCCAGCCGGCGCAGACGGGGATGCCCCGTGATCGTCTCGATGCGATCACGGAGTCGCGGCTTCGCGACCCGCGCGGACTCGGCGGGCGCGTACGCGGGAAGACGCGAAACCAGCAGCGCGGACACCACGAACGTGGCCGCGTCGATCACGAAGGCGGGCCGCGGCCCCGTCGCCGCGACGACCAGGCCGCCGACCAGGAAGCCCAGGACATAGGTGGCCTGGTTGGTCACGTGGTAGGCGGCGACGCCGACGGTGTACCGCTCGCCGGACAGCATCTGGGGCAGGATCGCGGCTCTCGCGGCACGCGCCGGCGACTCCAGCGCCTGGACGGCGAAGAGCAACGCGTAGAGCGCCCCCAGCGGCATGCCGGGGATCGCGATGAGAACGACCAGAATCGCGCGGATGAGGTCCGCGGAGATCATCACGTTTCTGCGCGGGTATCGATCGGCGAGAGCCGCGAGCAGAGAGCCGCCCATGATCGTGGGCACATACGTGAGCGCGTAGGAGAGCGCGGTCAGCCAGGCGGAGGACGTCCGCTGGTGGACCAGCATGACGACGGCCACCCTGGCCAGCTGGTCACCCAGTTCGGAGATGACGGTCGCGCTCCAGAGACGGCGGTACTCCGCGACGGAGAAGACCTCGCCGAAGCCCGGGGACCGCTTTTCCATGGATCATCGCCACCCGTACCCATAGATCGCAAACGGTTGCAACCTAACAAGATCGAGTGGCGCGATCAAGGACTTGCAATGCCCCGGACAATTTCAGATCATTACGAACGCAGCGTAGATCGTTTTATCACCATAATCAGCGATAAATCACGATTCACCGCTGTGGCATCCCTGAGGGAAGGGGGGTGGCACCCGTGCAGCGCGGAGTCTCCTGGACCTGATCGGTGGCCCTCCGCCAACCGGCGACCACCTCGTACGGCTGGCGCCCGCCAGCCGTACACCCCCACCTACCGGGGGACGCGGCGGACGGTGAGCCAGCCGAGCAGCCCCGCCCCCGACAGCAGGATCGCCGCGTCGGTGAGCTGGAAGCGCCAGAACATCTCAGGGCGGTGGACGTAGAACACGTAGCGGTAGCCCTTGACGATCAGGCAGCGCTCGTGGGCCACCTGCGCCCGCTCCCCTCGCCCCAGCCCGGACTCGCGCGGGCACACCCCCGGCGGCGGCGAGGTGAGCTCGGCGCCCGCGGGGTCCGCCCAGGCCCGCGACACGAGCCGCACGTCCTGAGCCAGGCTTCCGTCGGCCGTCACCACCCTGGATGGCGTCGCGTAGTGGTCGCTCATGCTGAACAGCGCGAACGTCATGACCACGAGCACACCGACGACCACCGCCATCGCGGGAAGAGTGCGCCGGAGCACGGCCCCCGCCGCGGTTCCCAGCATGAGGGCGAACACCCACCAGGCGACCGGCTCCACCCCGAGCATGTTGAAGATGCCGACGTTGCCGAACGTGTCGGTGCGGAAGAGCGGACGCCACGCCGACACCATCGCCGACATGGCGAGCCCGCCCAGCGCCACCGCCCCGCCCAGCACCGCCAGCTTGATCGCCAGCCACCTGCGCGGCGACACCCCCTGTGTCCACACCAGCTGGTGCGTCCCCCGCTCGAACTCCCTTCCCAGCAGCGGCGCGCCCCAGAAGACCCCGATCAACGCGGGCGCCACGATCGGCAGCCAGCCGAAGAGGGTGTAGACGGCCTGATAGCGCTCGCCCAGCGCCGCGTCGAGATCGCCGGCGCCCAGCCCTCGGTGCGACGCGACGAAAGCCGACGCCTCCAGCCATGACACCGTGAACATCACCCCGAGGGCGGCCAGCAGCCCCGCCATCACCAGCAACTGCCCCCTGTGCTGGCGGTAGGTCAGCCAGATCACGCCCGCACCCCCGCCGGCCTCGGCAGCGCCGCCGCCTCGGGGCTGCGCAGATAGGCCATCACCAGGTCTTCGAGGCCGACCGTCCGCGTCCGCCACCGCGGGTCGGTCACGGGCGCGCCCCGCACCAGCCAGCTCTGCTCCCTCTCGGTACGGCTCCCGCCCACGGCCGCCGCGTTCAGCGTGAGCTCCGGCGGGCCCGTCATCATGCGGTGCTCGGCCAGCAACTCCTCGATGTCGCCGCTGACCTGCACCCGCCCCCCGTTCAGCACGACCAGCCAGTCGCAGGTGTCCACCAGATCGGACACCACGTGCGAGGAGATCATCACGCCCATCCCCGTCTCGGCCACCGCGGTCATGAGCGAACGCATCACCTCGTGCCTGGCCAGCGGGTCGAGGTTGGCCAGCGGCTCGTCCAGCACGAGCTGGTCGGGCCGCCTGGCCAGCGCGAGCGTGAGCGCCACCTGGGCCCGCTGCCCTCCCGACAGACTGCCGATCCTGCGGCCGAGCGGGATGCCGAGCTCGGCCGTCCGCGCCGTCGCCAGCGCGGGGTCCCATCGCGTGTTGAGCCTGCGCCCGAGCGTCAGCGTCTCGGCGACGGTGAAGGAGTCGTAGAGCGGCTTGTCCTGCGCCACGAACGCGACCTCGCCCGCCGTCCTGACCGTGCCCCTGTCGGGGGTGAGCAGGCCGACCACCGTGTGGAGGAGCGTGGTCTTGCCCGCGCCGTTCGGCCCGACGAGCGCGGCGACCCGTCCAGCGGGCACGTGGAGCGAGCAGTCGCGCAGCCTGTCGCCGACGCTGAGCCCGGTCACCTCGATCATGCGGCGGCCTCCCTGACGACCGCGCCGAAGAGGGCGTGCAGGTCCTCGTCGGCCAGCCCGGCTTCGCGTGCCTGCCGTACCCATGCGGCGAGGGAGGCGCGCAGCCGCGCCTGGGCGGCCGGCGAGGCGCCGCCGATCGAGCGCTGCACGAACGTGCCCATGCCGGGACGCCCGGTGACCAGGCCCTCTCGTTCGAGCTCGCGGTAGGCCTTGAGCACGGTGTTGGGATTGATCGCCAGCCGGTCGACGACCTCCTTCGCGGTGGGGAGCTTGTCACCCGGCCGCAGGGTGCCGAGCCGTAGAGCCTGCTTGACCTGGTGGACGAGCTGGAGGTAGGTGGACACCCCCGAGCTCCTGTCGAGATAGAAGTCGATCACGCCCGATAACACCCTTTCACTATTGCAATAGTGAAAGGGTGTTATATCGACGATCAGGCTGTCAAGGCCGCCGCCAGTTCGCGGACCGAGCGCTTGAGCCGGTCGACGCCGAGATGGCGCACCAGTTCGCCGCCGAAGCAGGCGAGCACCGTGTGGGCGAGGAAGCCCGCGTCCCTGTCCGGCCGCGCCTCGGCGATCAGGGCCGTGACGTGGGCGTGCCAGCGCAGGTAGGTCGGGTCGGCGTACTTGTCCTCCGCGCAGGCGCGCTCGTGGGCCGCGAACAGCGCGATGTTCCGCCCCGCCAGATCGGCCAGCTCGTCCAGGAAGCCGAACAGGCGCTCACTGGCGGGGATGGCCGGATCCTCGGCGGCGATCCGGGCGGCCAGCCGTTCGGCCCGCTCGGCCAGCAGTTCCTGGAACAGCCCCGTGCGGTTGCCGAACCTGCGGAACACCGTGCCCTTGCCCACGCCCGCCGCCTCGGCGACGCGGTCCAGCGAGACGCTCTCGCCCGTGGCGAGCAGCTCTTCGGCCGCCCGCAGGATGGCCTCGCGGTTTCTGGTCGCGTCGGATCGCACCACGATGGCCCCCTTGTAAGCGGACTGACGGTCCTCATACTATCAAGCGGACCGACAGTCCGGTTCAGGCTCCGTAGCGGCGGGCCGCACCGGGCCGAGCATTCCGTGCCGAAGGAGAATCATGCGTGCGCTGCGGGAACTGAGGCTGGCCGAGGCACCCGAGCCCGTGCCCGGCCCTGGCGAGGTGCTCGTCGAGGTCCGCCACGTCTCGGCGAACCACGGCGAGCTCCGGCACCCCCGGATCGGCGGCCACGACGCCGCGGGCATCGTGCTGGAGGGCCCGGGCAAGGGCGGCAGGGTCGTCGCGTTCGGGCCGGGCGCCTGGGCGGAGCGGGCGGTCTTCCCCCGGTCGTCCGTGGCCGCCGTGCCCGACGGCGTGGACCTCGCGCACGCCGCGGCGCTGCCGATGGCGGGCCTCACCGCGCTGCGCACGCTCAGGGCCGCAGGACCGCTGCTCGGCAGGCGCGTGCTGATCACCGGCGCGTCGGGCGGCGTCGGCAGGCTGGCCGTCCAGCTGGCCCACCATGCGGGCGCGCACGTGATCGCCGCCGCCCGGCGCGGCGAAGGGCTACGCGAGCTGGGCGCCGACGAAGTGGTCGCCTCGCTCGACGGCGTCGGGCCCGTCGACGTGGTGCTCGAACTGCTCGGCGGCCCTCACCTGGTCAGGGCGTGGGAGCTGCTGGCACCCGGCGGCAACCTGCAGAGCATCGGCTGGTCCTCGGGCGAGCCCGCCGCGTTCACCTCGCTGTTCGCGCTCGGCGCGGCCAGGTCCATCCACTCCTTCGGCGACGTCTCCGAGCCGGGCCCCGACCTGGAGATCCTCGTCGACCTCGTCGCCCGCGGCCTGCTGTCGCCGTCGATCGGCTGGCGCGGCTCGTGGGAGCGCGCCGGCGAGGCCGCCGACGCGCTCTTCTCCGGGCAGGTCAGGGGGAAGATCGTGCTGGACGTGACCTGATCCGCTCGTGACCGGGGTCGTACGGCGGGCGCTCCTCGACCGCGGCCTCCACCCAGGTGCCGTCCACGCCGACGGTCACGTCCCGCGGCTCGCCCCGCAGGTAGGCGTAGGCGATCGAGGCGTCCACGCGGTGCCCGTAGCCGCCGCTCGTCACGCGGCTGGTGGGCACGCCGTCCACCCGCACGGGCTCCCCTCCCAGGCACACCCGCCGCGGGTCGCGCAGCACCAGGCAGCGCAGCGTCCGTTCGGGCGCGGGATCCAGCGCGTCCCTGCCGAGGAAGTCCTTGCCCGTGGTGACGGCGAAGCCGAGCCCCGCCTCGTACGGCGTGGTCTCGGGGGTGATGTCCAGCCCCCAGACCCGATAGCCCTTCTCCAGGCGCATCGAGTCGATGGCCCGGTACCCCCCTGGACGCATGCCGTACGGCAGGCCCGCCGCCATGAGCGCGTCCCACAGGGTCAGGCCGTACTCGGCCGGGCAGTACAGCTCCCAGCCGTACTCGCCCACGAACGTCACCCGCTGCGCCAGCACCGGCACGTGCGCGACGCTGATGTGCCTGGCCTGCAGGTAGGGGAAGCCGAGGTCGTCGTCGCAGATCCGCTCCAGGATCGCGGCCGCCTGCGGGCCCCACAGGCAGTAGCAGGCGTAGGCGGAGGTGACGTCCGCGACGTCGAGGCCGTTGCGGCGCAGCCACGCGGCGTCGTGCGTCCCGTACGCGGTGCCGGTGACCAGCCGGAACCTGTCCTCGCCGAGCCGGGTGACGGTCAGGTCGGCCTCGATGCCGCCCCGGTGGTTGAGCAGCTGGGTGTAGACGACCGCGCCGGCCTTCCTGTCGATCTGGTTGGCGCACAGCCGCTGGAGCCGGTCGAGCGCGCCCGGCCCCGACACCTCCAGCTTGGCGAACGAGGTCTGGTCGAACAGCCCCGCCGCGTCCCTGGTGGCCAGGCACTCCTCCCGTACGGCGGGCGACCACACCCGGCCCGCCCAGCCCAGCGGTCGTGGCCCGTCACCGGTCGCGTTGGAGTCGAACCAGTTGACTCGCTCCCACCCGGCCTTCTCGCCGAACGCCGCGTCGAGGTCGGCGTGTCTGGGCCAGGCGGGTGAGCGGCGCAGCGGCCTGGCGGCGGTGCGCTCCTCGCCCGGATAGACGATGTCGTAGTACTTCGAGTAGGAGTCGAGCGCCTTCGTCCTGGCCCAGCGCTCCGATCCGGCGTAGCCGCCGAACCGTCTGACGTCCATCCCGAACAGGTCGTACTCGGGCACGCCGTCGACGATCCACTCGGCCATCACCTTGCCGACGCCTCCGGCGGCCGCCAGCCCGTGGACGCAGAATCCCGCCGCGACCCAGAACCCGCGCACCGCGGTCTCTCCCAGCAGGAACTCGCCGTCGGGGGTGAACGCCTCGGGCCCGTGCACGATCCGCGCCACCTGGCCGGCGTCGAAGTCGTCCGTGGTCCGCTTGGCGATGACGGGCAGCCGGTGACGGGCCGACGCCCACGACTCCCTGAACTTGGGCAGGTTCGGTTCGAAGAGCAGCCTCGACTCTGCCAGCGGGTCGGCCGCCTCCCAGATCTCGGGCGTGCGGATGTAGCCGCCGACGAGGATCCCGCCCTCGTGCTCGCGGAAGTAGACGATGTTGTCGGGGTCGCGCACGGTCGGCGTGGACGAGGGGATGTCCGCGGGGTGGGTCACGACGTACTGGTGCTTGATGGGCACGATCGGGACGTCCACGCCTGCCAGCGCGCCCACCTTCCCCGCCGCCGCTCCGGCGCAGTTCACGACGGTCTCGGTGCTGACGACCCTCTCGTCACCGTCCCCCGCGGTGGAGGTCAGACGGACCCCGCGGACCGCGCCGCCGGCCACGTCCACGCCGGTGACCCGCACGCCGGTGACGATCCGGACGCCGAGCTTCGCCGCCCCCTCGGCCAGGGCCCGCGCCAGTGACGCGGGGTCCAGCCACCCGTCGCCCGGCAACCACAGCGAGGCCAGGATGTCCTCGTCGTTCAGCATGGGCATCAGGTCGTTGGTCTGCCTGCCCGACAGCAGCGACATGTCCAGGCCGTACGTCTCGGCGGCGCCCGCCTGCCTGACGAGCTCCTCCACCCTGTCGTGCGTGGTCGCGAGCCGCAGCCCGCCGACGCCGTGCCAGCCGGGGTCGAGGCCGGTCAGCTCGGCCAGCTCGGGGTAGAGCCCGGCCGAGTACATGATCATTCGTGTCTGCGTGACCGTGGAGCGAAGCTGGCCGACGAACCCGGCCGAGTGCCACGTGGTGCCCTCGGTGAGCTCGTGCTGCTCGACGAGCACCACGTCTTTCCAGCCGAGGCGGGCCAGATGGTAGGCCACGCTGCAGCCCGCCACCCCGCCGCCGATCACTATCGCCTGTGCCGAATCGGGTATTCCCATGATCGAAACCGCCATGTACCTATGAGAAACGTGCTAGGTGGACCGCCACCAGGACCCGGGTATGGCGCGGACGTGTGGTGGAGATCTGGTGAGCACGTTTCTCATGAGCCACCTTGCCCGCAGGATCGGAATGGTCTAAATGTAGGCCAAAGGGAGTCGCGCATGCCAGACGTGATCGAATTGGTCTCCGATTGGGCCGGGCGACCGGTCAGTCAGACCCCCATCAAGGGTGGGCTCAGTCACCTGATCGCCAAGGTCGAGACAGGGGACGGGGAGCGATGGCTGCTGCGCGTGCTCGATCCGGCCGTGTGCGCGGCAGGCCTGGGCATTCCCATAGACCAGGAGGTCGAGAACACGATCAGGGCCGCCGAGACCGGCGTCGGCCCGAAGGTGATCCACCATTTCCCCGAGGCTCACGCCCTCTTGATCGAATACCTGGACGGCATCACCCTTAATGCCGGACAAATAAGTAAAAATCTGGAAAAGGTGGCTATCGCTTGCCGGCGACTTCACGCCGGTCCCCGCTTCGTCAACGACTTCTCCATCTTCGACAAGCTGCGCGAGTTCCGCGCCCGCTGCCACACCCATGACCTGGGAGTTCCCCACGGTTACGACGACGTCCTTCCCGCGATAGCGGACATCGAGCGGGCCATCCCCGCCGTCCCTACCGTGCCGTGCCACAACGACCTGCTGGCCGAGAACTTCATCGCCCAGGACGACGAGATCCGCATCGTCGACTACCAACTCTCAGGCAACAACGACCCCGCCTTCGAACTCGGCGACATCGCCGCGGAAGCGGACCTCGACCCTGACCAGACCGCACACCTGGCCAGGGCCTACTTCAGCAACGGCGACCACGACTCCCGCGTCCGCCTCTTCCAGATCATGTCGAACGTGACGTGGACCCTCTGGTTCTCCGTCCATCACGGCCTCCTCGTACGGCAGGCCGACTTCGACTACGAAGCGGAAGCCGCGGGCAAGTTCGCGCGAGCCGTACGAGACCTGGACGGTGTCGGCCGTCTGATCGACGACGTCCGGAGGCACTAGCACAACCCGAGGAGATTCCATGACATTGGACGAGGATTCCCAGACATTAGACGAGGATTCCCGGCGGCTCGCCGAGCTCGGTTACAAGCAGGAGTTATCGAGGACCTGGAGCGGCTTCTCCAACTTCGCCATCTCATTCTCGATCATCTCAATCCTGGCCGGGTGCTTCACCACGTTCGGCCAGGCATGGAACAACGGCGGTCCCATCGCCATCTCCTGGGGCTGGCCGCTGATCTCGATGTTCATCCTCATCATCGGCTTCTGCATGTCGGAACTGGTGTCGGCGTACCCGACGGCGGGCGGCATCTACTGGTGGGCGGCCACGATGGGCAAGCCGATCCACGGCTGGTTCACCGGCTGGCTGAACCTCATCGGGCTGGTCGCCGTCACCGCGTCGGTCGACTACGGCTGCGCGACCTTCCTGAACATCACGATCAGCCGCCTCACGGGGGGCGCGTGGGAGGCCACGCTCACCAACGCGTTCCTGCTGTTCGTGATCGTCCTGGTCCTGCACGCGTTGATCAACATCTACAGCCACCGGCTCATCTCGCTCCTGCAGAACGTCTCCGTCTGGTGGCATGTGGCGGGCGCGGCGATCGTGGTCGCCATCCTGGTCTTCGCGCCGAGCGAGCACCAGACGCTCCGGTTCGTGTTCACCGAGACGATCAACAACTCCGGCTTCTCGGACTCGTCGTTCTGGTTCTACGTGCTGCCGCTGGGCTTCCTGCTCACGCAGTACACGATCACCGGGTTCGACGCGTGCGCCCACGTCTCCGAGGAGACCCACGGGGCGTCGCTGTCGGCGGCCAGGGGCCTGTGGCAGTCGATCTTCTACTCGGCGATCGGCGGCTGGATCCTGCTGCTGGCGTTCCTGTTCGCCGCCACGAACGTCGACGAGATCAACAAGCAGTTCGGCTTCGTCGGCGCGATCTTCGACACGGCGCTGCCCGCGAGCCTGGCCACGGCGATCTTCGCGATCTCCACGATCGGCCAGTTCTTCTGCGGGATGAGCTGTGTGACCTCGATGTCGCGCATGACCTACGCCTTCTCCCGCGACGGCGCCGTTCCCGGCTGGAGGCTGTGGTCGAAGGTCGACCGCAACCGCACGCCGGTCAACGCCATCATCGCCGGCTGCGTGGCCGCCGGCCTGATCACCCTGCCCGCCCTCTACGCGCCCGCAGGCCTCGGCACGCCGATCGCGTTCTACGCCGTCGTCTCGATCGCGGTGATCGGCCTCTACCTGGCCTTCCTCATCCCGATCTACCTGAGGCTGCGGATGGGCGACGCGTTCAGGCCGGGGCCGTGGACGCTGGGATCCAAGTACAAGGTGCTCGGATGGATCGCCGTCATCGAGATCGCGATCATCTCGATCTACTTCATCATGCCCCTGTCGCCGGCGGGCGTGCCGGGCAATCCCGACTTCACCTGGACCGCGGTGAACTACGCGCCCATCGCCGTGGGCGGCGTCCTGCTCGGCATCGCCCTGTGGTGGACGCTGTCGGCCAAGAAGTGGTTCACCGGACCCCGCCGCAACGTCGACGAGACCGTCGGCTGAGCCATCGGGGGTACGGCCCGCACGCCGTACCCCCGCTGCGCTAGGACGCGTCGAAGGCCGCGGCCACGACCGCGCGGACCTCGGCCATGTCGGCCGAACCGCGCTCGCGCAGGAGGGAGGTCATGTCGGCCTCGGGCATCCCGCACGGGATCGCCCAGTGCCACGGCTCGAGATCGCCGTCGACGTTGAGGGCGAAGCCGTGACTGGTGACGCCGCGCGACTGGCGCATGCCGATGGAGACCACCTTGCGGCCGGTCTCGCTGGTCCAGACGCCGGTGAGCAGTTCGGAGCCCGGCGGGGTGTCGCGGCGCTCGGCCGCCAGCCCGAGGTCGGCCAGCGCCGAGACCAGGCGCAGCTCGACCTCGCGCACGTAGTCGACGATGCCCTCGTCCTCGCCGAGCTTGACGATGAGGTAGCCGACCAGCTGGCCGGGGCCATGGTAGGTCAGCTGACCGCCCCTGCCCGTCTCCACCACGGGGATGCCGCGCGTGGGGTCGGGCAGGTGGTGAAGCGGCGTGCGCCTGCCGACGGTGAAGACCGAAGGGTGGCTCAGCAGCCACAGCGTGTCGGGACGCTCATCGCGTTGGCGCTCGCCGACCAGGTCCGTCATGCGTTCCATGGCCTTGTCGTAGTCGACGAGTTCGTCCTGGATGAGTGTCAGCGACCGTTCCCTCATGCCTCGAGCATAAGCGCGGTCAGTAGCGCTCGGGCCCGTTGGGCATGATGATCCAGAGGATCACGTAGAGGACCCACAGCGGTCCGGGGATCAGCGAGAGCAGCAGCCACACGATCCTGACGAAGGTGGGCGGCAGGCCCAGACGGTCGGCGATCCCGCCGCAGACGCCGGCGATGATTCGGTGTTCTCTCGAGCGGTGCATCGAGCTCCTCCGTGTGGTGTCGATTCACCTGGTTCAACGAACCCGACCTCGATCAGCGTTCCTGACCGCGACCCTGATTGAACCCTGACAGGGTCAGCCACCGCTCCGCCGCGGCCAGATGTCGCATGGTCAGGCCGTGGCGCGGGTCGACGGGAACGAGCAGGAAGTCGTCGACTCCCTGATGCGCCCTGAGGTACTCCTCGTCGGCGGCCCAGAGGTGGTCGTCGAACCAGACGAACGGCCTGCGGTCCACGTAGTCGGCGACGCAGGGCGTCTTGAACGACTCGCCCCGCTCGCTCGGCCGCTTCGGCTCCATGGGCACGACCGGCAGCCGGGGCAGGCCGACCCTGGGCGCGATCCACTCGTTGGCGCTGTGCTCCCACGTCGTCGCCCACACCAGCTCCGACCGCGTCTTGAGCGCCAGCTCCATGAGCCTGGCACCATGGCGGACGTTGAGGTGCACGGTGTACGAGTCCGCGCCGATCGTGCACAGGTAGCGCCTGAAGTCCCCATTCGGACGGCCGAACGGATTGAGCACGCCGTCCACATCCACAAGCAGCAGGGGCTTCACCCGATTTACCCTAGGGTGCCCTGCATGGATTCGCACTCCCTCCAAGCGCAAACCCGCCTCCTGGTACGCCAGAAGGTCACCATGATGGTGAACCGGTATGTCGTCCACGCCCCCAACCCCGACGGCTCCGAGGGTCCGATGGTCGCCTTCGCCGAGCAGAAGCGCATGAAGCTCAAGGAAGAGGTGATCCTCTTCACCGACGAGTCGAGGACCCGGGTACTGGCGAGCTTCAAGGCCCGCAACGTCATCGACCTCGGCAGCGGCTACGACGTCTTCGACGACGCCGGACGGCCCATCGGGCTGTTCCGCAAGAACTTCGGCCAGTCGCTGATCCGCTCCACCTGGCACCTCGACCAGCCGGGCATGCCGACGCTCACCGGGCAGGAGCGCAGCCCGTTGGTCGCGGTGCTGCGCAGGTTCGTGGACTCGCTGTCGTGGCTGCCGTACCACTTCGACTTCGGCGACGTGTTCTCCGTGGTCAAGAAGTGGGGGCTGCGCGACCGCTACGTCGTCGACATCAACGATCCGCGGACGGACCGGCGGCTGGTGATCGCCATGGCGGTCGCGCTCGACGCCCTTCAGTCCCGCTGAGCCCGGCTATGACGTCGAAGGCATGCCGTTCCGGATGACGGCCACCTGAGCCGGATCCCAGCCCGGCTTGGGAACCGAGGCGAGCAGCAGCCTGGTGTAGGGGTGTTCGGGCTCCTCGAGCACCCTGGCGACCGGGCCGCTCTCGACCACCTTGCCCCGGTGGAGCACCAGCGTGTCCTCGCACAGGTGCCTGACGACGGCCAGGTCGTGGCTGACGAACAGCAGCGCCACTCCCGACTCCCTGCGCACCTCGGCGAGCAGGTCGAGGATCTGCGCCTGGATGGAGACGTCGAGCGCGGCCACCGCCTCGTCGAGCACCACCACCGACGGCTCTACCGCCAGCGCCCTCGCGATGGCCAGCCGCTGGCGCTGACCTCCGCTGAGCTGGTGGGGCCGCGCGGTGGCCTCACGGCTGCCGAGCCCCACCCGGTCGAGCAGGGCGGCGGCGTGCGAGCGGTCCCTGCCGTGCAGCCGGAGCACGGCCTGCAGGCACTCGGCGGCCGTCAGCCTCGGGTCGAGGGAGACGTAGGGGTCCTGGAAGACCATCTGGACCTCGCGGGCCCTGCGCAGCCTGGCCGCGCGGCCGCGCTCGCGTGGGCCTCTGGCGCGACCGTCGACGGTGATCGTCCCCGAGTCGGGGGCGACCAGGCCGACGAGCATGCGGGCCACGGTCGTCTTGCCCGACCCCGATTCGCCCACCAGCCCGAGCGAGCCGCCGCTCGGCAGCGTGAACGACACGTCGTCGGCGGCGACCGCGCCCGGATAGGTCTTGCGCAGCCTCTCGACGGTCAGCATGCCGGGGCCCCCTCCTCGATCAGGTGACAGGCGGCCACCCCGCCGGCGACGGCCACGGGGACGGGCCGCCGCTCCTCGCACGCGGTGCCGGCCATGGCGCAGCGCGGCGCGAAGGGACAGCCGTCGAAGGCGTCGTCGAGCGAGGGAGGACGACCGGGAATCGGCCTGATCGGCCGGGGGTCGCCCAGCTCGGGCGTGCAGGCCAGCAGCCCCGCGGTGTAGGGATGACGCGGGTCGGCGAACAGCGCCTCGGCGGGCCGCGACTCCACGACGGTGCCCGCGTACAGTACGTAGATCCGGTCGCAGTAGGCGGCGGCCAGATGCAGGTCGTGGGTGATGAACAGCATGCCGAGCGCACGCTCGGCCTGGATCGCGCGCAGCAGCGCCAGCGTGTCGGCCTGGGTGGTGACGTCGAGCGCGCTGGTCGCCTCGTCGGCCAGCAGCAGCGCGGGCTCGGCGGCCAGCGCGGCGGCGATGACCACCCGCTGCAGCATGCCGCCCGACAGCTCGTGCGGGTACTGCCTCATCCGCAGCTCGGGCTCGCGCATGCCGACCGCCGCCAGCAACTCCAGTGCCCGCACTCGCGCCTCCTTCCTGGTACGGCCCAGCGTGTGGACCATCCGTTCGGTGAGGAAGTCGCCGATCCTGCGTACGGGGTTGAGCGACGAGCGCGGATCCTGGTAGATCATCGCCACCTGAGAGGCCCGCAACGACCGGAGCGCGGCGGCGTCCATGGTCAGCACGTCGGCACCCTCGACCAGCACCTCGCCCCGCGCCGCCGCGTTCTGCGGCAGCAGCCTGAGCACCGCGCGGGCGATCGTGGACTTGCCCGAACCCGACTCGCCCACCAGCCCGACGACCTCGCCGCGCGCCACGCTCAACGCGACGTCGCGCAGGATAGGCCGGCCGCCGCCCACCTCGATCGTCAGGCCCTTCACATCCAGCAGCATCAGGGCCTCCTCGCGGCCAGGCGGTCAGCGAGCCTGACCCCGATCACGTTGAACGACACCACCACCAGCGCGATCGCCGCGCCCGGCACGAGCACCGGCAGGAACGCGCCCTGCACCATCGCCGCCTGCCCCTCCTTGACCATCAGCCCCCAGTCCGACGACGGCGGCTGCGCCCCGAATCCGAGGAAGCTCAGCGTGGCCAGGCTCATCAGCCCCTCGCCGAACAGCACCACGAGGTAGCCGACGATCGACCTGGCCATGTTGGGCACCAGATGGCGCACGCAGATGCGCAGGCCGCTCATGCCCTGCACCCGGTAGGCGTCGATGTACGGCTTCGCGCATTCGGTGATCGCGATCGCCCTGGTGTACTTGGCGATCGTCGGCGTGTAGGCCAGGCCGAGCGCGACGACCGCCGTGGTGATGCCGTTGCCGAACACGGCGACGACCAGCACCACGAACAGCAGCCCGGGGAAGGCGTACATCACGTCGGTCACCCGCGAGACGAACGCGTCGACCCAGCCGCGCCACCAGGCGGCGAGCGTGCCGAGCGCGACGCCGAGCACCGAGGCGATCGCCAGTAGCGCCAGCGGGCCGATCAGCGAGGTCCGCGCGCCGTACAGGATCCTGGACAGCAGGTCGCGGCCCGACTGGTCGGCCCCGAGCAGATGCTCGGGCGACAGCGGGGAGAGGGTCGCGGCGAAGTCGACCGCGTCCGGCGCGTACGGCGCGACGACGGGCGCGAGCACCGCGCCCGCCACCACCAGGACGAGCAGCGCGGCGGCGAGCTGGAATCCCAGGGGCCGCCTCGCTGAGGGCAGGGTCGCGACAACGGTCATGCCCCGCTCCTCGCCCGCGGGTCGATCAGCGGCTGGGCGAGCTCGACCAGCGTGGTGACCGCGATGTAGGCCGTGACCATGAGCAGCAGCACCGCCTGCGTCACCGGGAAGTCGTGGGTGTTGATCGCGCCGACGAGCAGGGTGCCGACGCCGCTGAGCTGGAAGGCGCTCTCGACGGTGACCGTGCCCGCGAGCAGACCTGCGGTGACCAGGCCGCACATCGTGACGATCGGCCCGAGCGCGCCGCGGAGGACGTGTCGGACCACGATCAGCCGCTCGGACAGCCCGGAGGCGCGGGCGACCGTGACGTGGTCGAGCTCGCGCTGCTCGACCATCGCCTGCCTGGTCACCCTGCTGATGATGGCCAGTGCGCCGAGCGCGAGCGTGATCGCGGGCAGCGTGAGATGCCACAGCGACCCGCCCCCGCCGACGGGGAACCAGCCGAGCTGCACGCCGAACAGCGAGATCAGGCCCGTGGCCACCACGAACGGAGGCACGGAGGTGGCGAACGTGGTGCCCGCCACGACCGCGGCGTCGGTGCGTCCGCCGCGGACGGCGGCCAGCGCGCCGAGGGCGACGCCGAACACCACGAACAGCACCGCCGCGTAGGCGACCAGGCCGAGCGTGGTCGGGACCCTGGCGGCCAGCAGGTCCGCCACCTGGTCGCTGTACTTCAGCGAGCGTCCGAGGTCGCCGGTGACGGCGTCGCCGAGCCACCTCAGGTACTGCACGAGGAACGGGTCGTCGAGGTGGTACTGCGCCCTGATGGCCGCCAGGTACTCGGGGGTCAGGTTCTCCTTGCCGCCCGCCAGGAACGTCACGGGGTCACCCGGCGCCGCGTAGGCGGCGCCGAAGATCACGAACGACGTGGCCAGCAGGGTCGCCACCAGGCCCGCCACCTTGCGGGCCGCGCGCGTCACCATGTCGGCCCGCCGTGCCCGGGTCGCGTCGCCATGTCAGCCCTTCGCGCCCAGGTCGGCGGCCCACGGGTAGCCGAAGTACGTCATGGAGGCGGGCGGTCCCGTCACCTTGCCGCCGAGCACCACCGTGGACGGCACTTCGACCAGCGAGATCCACACCATGTCGGCGGTGAAGCGCCGCTGCAGCTCGATCACGTGCCCGGCCCTGGCCGCGGCGTCGGTCGTCTCCAGCGCCTTGGCCACCAGCGCGTCGTACTCGGGCGAGCTGAACCCGACCCAGTTGTTCGACGACCCGCTGAGGGCGTTGTCGTAGAAACCGACGGGGTCGCTCTTGGTGATGTACCAGTCGTCGGGCACGAGGTCGACCTGGGCCCGCTTCGCCTTGTCGGTGTAGAAGGTGCCGTACTCGGAGCTCGGGATCGTCTTGATCTCCGCCTTCAGCCCGATCTTCGTGGCCGCGTCGACGACCGCGTTGGCGATCACCGACCTGGCCTGGTCGCCGTCGGAGGCGATCACGATCGGTGTCCGCGGCGAGCCCGCCTCCTGCACGAGCTTCTTCGCCGCCTCCACGTCGGGCGCGTCGGGCGCGCCCTCGAGCCGGTCGTAGGCGCTCTGGAAGGTCTGCCTCTCGTACGACCACGCGCCCGCGCCCACGGGTACCTTCCACGGCCTGGCCAGCCCCGCGAAGCCCGACTTCGCGATGCCCGCCCTGTCGACGGCCAGCGAGAGCGCCCTGCGGATCCTCGGGTCCTTCAGCACACCCCTGTCGGTGGGCAGCAGTACGAACACCCTGGTCGTCGGCCCGTAGGCGACGCTGACGGCCGGGTTCCCGGCCAGCGCCACCGCGGGGCCCGTCTCGGCCAGGTAGGCGCCGTCGGCCGCTCCGGTGGTGAGGCTGTTGACCATGGCGCTGTCGTCCGCCCACCTGAACGTGACGGCCTTGGTCAGCGGCTTGACGTCCTTGTTCCAGTAGCCCTCGTGGCGGTCGATCGTGATCTCCGTGCCCGACCTCCACTCGCCCAGCTCGTAGGGCCCGGAGCAGGCGTCAGGGTGGCCCGGCGTGCCGTAGTCCTTGCCGAGCCTCTCGACGACCTTCTTGTTGAGCACGATGCCCGCGTCGCCCGCCATCGCCTGGATGAACAGCGCGTTGGCCTTCTTGAAGGTGACCTTGACCTGGTCGTCGCCCTCCTTGGTGACCGCGGCGACGTCCTCGAACTCGTCGGACTCGTTCATGCCGTCGCCCGCGTGGCGCTGGAGGCTCCACACCACGTCGTCGGCGGTCAGCGGGCTGCCGTCGTGGAAGGTGACGCCCTTCCTGATCGTGAACACCAGCGTCGTGGGGTCGACCTGGTCGGCCTTCTCGGCCAGCCACGGCTTGATCGTCATGTCGGGCTGGGTCTGCATGAGCCGCTCGCAGACGTTCGACATGATCGTACGGTTGGGCGTGCCGCCGTCGCCGTCGAGGTCGAGCGTGCCCGGCTCCTCGCCGAGCAGCCAGGTCGCCTTCTCCAGCGCGCCCGTCGCCTTGGGCGTGCTGTCGACCAGCGTCAGCTTGGCCACGTCTGGCGCCTTCGTGGTGGCCGCGGGGGCGCCGCACGCGGCGCTCACCCCGAGCAGGCCTACCAGGACCACCGGGGTCAGGGTCTTCTTCTTCATTGCGTGTCTCCGTCGTAGAGGTTCCAGGGCACGCGTTCGTATTCGTGGTCGCAGGGCGTGCCGGCAGCGATCAGGTAGTCGCCCGTGGTGAGGTCGACGCAGCTCGACAGGAGGGTGGCCCACCGTTTGACGGCGGGCTGGTCCTGGTCGGGGTGGGTGCACAGCGACTCGGGGTGACCGAGGTGGTCGGACATGGCGGTGCGGATCAGCTTGCGGGTCTCGTCGCCGCCAGAGGCGTGCCGTACGGCGCGCAGCCCCGCCTCCGCGCGCGGCACCCTGAACAGGGAGTCGGCGGAGCCCGGCCGGTAGGTGGCGGCCAGTTGCGGCGGCACGAACGCCTGGTAGTGGTTGCCGTGGACGAGCAGCCCGTCGGTCGGGTACATCCAGCCCACCGGGCCCGGCGTGGTCTCCAGGTCGATGGCGAACCCGTCGCGGTGGGTGACGAGCGCGTTGCTGGCGATGTGGGCGCGGGACTTGGTGAGCGCCTCGAGCGCGGCGTTGAGGTTGGGGCTGTCCAGGACGCGCCGCCTGATGAGCGTCTGGGGCACGCCGACCGCGTCGTCGAACCTGCCGCCGAGCCCGTTGGCGTTGAGCGCGATGCCTGCCGAGTTGGCCCCCTGCCGCCCGACCTGACCCGCTTCGACGTGCATGATGACCGTCGGTTTGCCGGGCTGGACCACCCTGAGCACCATGACGGTGTCGGCGACGCCGTGGCGCCAGTCCCAGTTCTGGCCCGCGTAGACGTGACCGTCGCCCGAGGCTTCCTGCAGCAGCGCGAAGGAGGTGCAGCCGTCGGGCTCCATCGTGCCGAACGTGCTGTCGTAGATGATCTCGCCGCGCGCGTTGAGCGCCAGGATGTCGAGGAAGCCGACGCCTGCGCCCTCGGCGATGCCCTCCATCTCCTCGACCAGCTCTGGCGCGAAGGCTGTGGAGGGCGCGACCCAGCGGGTCGCTCGCTGGGTGACCTGGTCCCAGCGCAGGCCGCTCGAGTGGGCGAACGCCTCCCGGTAGTAGGTCAGCGCGCGCTCGATCAGCTCGCGGGCCTGCTCGCCGTACTGGCGGCCGCGTTCTCGCGGCGGGCCCGAGATCTCGACGAGAGGCAGGGAGATGAGGCTCAATGGTGCTCCTTGGAACCTAGCCCTGTAATCTATGTTTCAGGGCCCGGGGAACTCTGTAACGCAGATTTCCAAACTCGTTCCGTGGGAGTCAATAGCCGTAATGGAAAATTCACTGAGTCCGATCGAGCAGCTCAGAGCGGTCGTCAAACAGGTGTGGGACGAGCTGTCGCCCGCCGAGCGCGCGGTGTGCCAGTTCCTGGTCTCCGCGGCGCCCGAGCAGATCCTGTTCGCCAGCGCTCAGGAGCTGGGCACGGCCACGGGCACCAGCAACGCCACCGTGATCAGGACCATGCAGCGGCTCGGCTTCGGCGGCCTGCCAGGGCTCAAGCGGGCGCTGGCCACCGAGTTCACCTCCTCCGTCGCCCCCGACGTACGGCTGCAGCAGCGCATCAGCCACGTCGGCCACGACCTGTCCGACATCTGGACGAGGGTCTTCGACGAGGCCTTCGAACGGATCGAGCACTGCAAGCGGCTGTTCGACCAGGAGGCGTTCACCCGCGCGGTCTCGGTCGTCGCCGCGGCGGGCTCCGTGCTCGTCTACGGCGCGGGCGCCTCCGAGCCCGCCGCCCGCCACCTCGCGCTCAAGCTCGGCCGCAGGGGACACCGCGCCCGCGCCATCACCGCCACCGGCTTCGTCCTGGCCGACGAGCTGCTCTGGCTGAGCCACGGCGACGCCGTGGTGATCTTCCAGCCCGGCAGGCGGCTGAAGGAGATAGACGTGCTGATCGACCGGGCCCGCGCGGTCGGCGCGGGAGTGGTCCTGGTCTCCGACGAGCTGGGCGCCGCATTCGAGGGCAAGGTGGAGGCGGTCCTCTCCGCGCCCCACACCCCGACCGGCATCACCGCCGAGCCGCTGACCGGCATCATCGTCGCCGACGCCCTGCTGCTGGCCATCGACTCCCTCGACGAGAACCGTTCGGTGGCCTACTCCCACCAGCTGACCGGCCTACGCGAACAGCTCCTCGGCCCGAGGAGGGTCACCCCCACGGGCTGATCATCCGGCAGGTCCTCCGGCAAGGCGACACACCGGCCCATGACACGACCATGCCGATCACGTGCCAAACTCAGGATCGTTTGGCCAACACCTCGATACCCAACGGAAGGTGCGTCTCGTGATCGGCTGGTTCGAAGCGGTGGTCCTCGGGCTGCTCCAAGGGCTCACGGAATTCCTGCCGATCTCCTCGAGCGCGCACATCAGGGTCGTCTCGGCCTTCTTCGGCTGGGAGGACCCGGGGGCGGCCTTCACCGCGGTCATCCAGCTCGGCACCGAGACCGCGGTGCTCATCTACTTCCGCAAGGAGCTCTGGGAGATCATCTCCACCTGGACCCGCTCCCTGTGGACGCCCTCCCTCCGCTCGGCGTTCCCCGCGCGGATGGGCTGGTACGTCATCGTGGGCACGATCCCCATCGCCGTCCTCGGCGTGACGTTCAAGGACCAGATCGAGACCGTCTTCCGCGACCTGCGCCTGATCGGCACGACCCTGATCGTCTTCGGCGTCATCCTGTGGTTCGCCGACCGCACGGCGCGCACCAAGCTGACGCTGGAGAAGCACCTGTCGTTCACCCACGCCCTGATCTACGGCTTCGCGCAGTCGCTCGCGCTGATCCCCGGAGTGTCGAGGTCGGGCGGCACGATCACGGCGGGCCTGCTGCTCGACTACCGGCGGGAGGAGGCGGCGAAGTACTCCTTCCTGCTGGCGATCCCCGCGGTGCTGTCGTCAGGCGTGCTCGAGCTGTTCGAGATCGGGGACGGGAAGGCGCCCGACTGGGGGCCGACCATCCTGGCCACGGTCATCTCGTTCGTCGTGGGCTACGCGGCGGTGGCCTGGTTCCTGAAGTACATCAGCACGCACCGCTTCACCGGGTTCGTCGTCTACCGGATCCTGCTGGGCGTCTTCGTCATCGCCGCCGTGTCATTCGGCTTGATCCCCGCCTGACCCCGCGGGGCCGGCCTCCCGGCCCCGCGGATCCCCCAGCGCGACACGGCCGGCCAGGCAGAAGATCACCGCGAACAGCGCCCACCCCGCGACGTACGCCACGGGCTCCCACACCATCTGGCGCCCCTCGAAGTAGACGGCCGCCCCCACGACAGCCCCGGGAACGGCGCCCCACCAGCGCCGCCACCACACCTCGTGGACGACGACCTCGAATGCCACCAGCGCGACCGGCCCGAGCAGCAGCATCTTGAGATTGAGCCGCTCGGCCACGACGTACTGGAGCGCCGCCACCGCCACCGCCGACAGCGTGGTCAGCAGCACGACCGGGGCGAACGGGGCGGGCTCGTCACGGGGATCGGTCATGGCCCCATTCTGGCGAGCCGCCTTCCACCAAGGCATTCGCCTTTGGTCTATGCCGCGACCGCGGACTCCGCGACTCTGACCGGCCGGTAGGTGGCCAGCGTGAACAGCAGGGTCACCGCGCCCAGCGCGGTCGCCAGCACGGTCACACCCGCCCTGCCGTACAGGTCGAGGGCGACGCCTCCGGCGATGCCCGCCACGAACAGCCCCAGGTACTGGCTGGAGGCCAGCAGCCCGAGACCGACGGGCACATTGCCCGGCACCGCGGCCACCGTCCTGAACTGCTGCGAGGGACCGACCAGCCAGCCGAGCGCGCCCCACGTGAACGCCCACACCAGCGCGACGCCGAGGTTGAGGTTCGCCACGGGGATGAGGCCGAGCAGCACGGTCGCCCCCGCGATGCCGATGAAGACCATCCTGCGCGGGCCGTAGGCGTCGGTGAGACGCCCGCCGACTGCGTTGCCGACCACGCCGCCGATGCCCCACGCCCACAGCACCGCCGCCAACGGCAGGTCGAACAGCGAGCCGATGTAGGTGTAGGCGGTGAAGGCGGCAGCGAAGATCAGCAACTGGGTCAGCAGGACGGCCAGCACCGCCCTGTCGGCGAGCGGGGTGAAACGGTCCCTGATCCTGGTCGAGGCGGGCAGGTGCACCTCGGGCACCACGAGCGCGACGGCCGCGAACCCGATGGCGGCGAGCACCACCACCATCCACACCGCCGCGCGCCATCCCGCGGCGCCGCCCATCCATGTCCCGAGCGGCACGCCCACCGCCGAGGCCACCGTCAGGCCGCCCATCACCACCGACAGCGCGCGGCCCCGCCGTTCCGGCTCGAACAGCGCGGTCGCCACCGCGGAGGCGACCGGGGTCACCATGGCCGCTCCCGCGGCGGCGATCACCCTGGTGCCCAGCATGAGGGCGAACGTGGGCACGAGCGCCGTCAGCGCGTTGCCCGCCGCCAGCACGCCGAGGCCGATGAGCAGCAGCCGCTTCTTCGACAGCCGGGCGGTGAGCGCGGCCAGGATCGGAGAGAGGATCGCGTAGGCAAGCGCGAACACGGTCATCAGCTGACCCGCCGCTGAGGGGGAGATGGCCAGGTCGTGGGCGATGGGCAGGACCAGGCCCGCGGTGACGAACATGCCGGTGCCCACGGAGAAGTTCCCCAGGGCAAGCGCGTACAGCTTGTGGGTCATGGGGACCAAGTTCGCCTATAGTTGGATTGTTGTCAAACTTTCAAACCGAGGGCAGGGTGATGCCATGCGCTTGCTACCTCAACCGGCGACCGAAGACATCCGGCTCACCGAGGTACTGCACGCGCTCGCCGACCCCGCGCGGCTCGACGTCATCACCCAGCTGGCCGCCGAGGCGGAGCTGACGTGCAGCGGCGTCGGCGAGTCGATCGGACTGCACAAGTCGACGATGTCCCACCACTACCGGGTCCTGCGCGAGTCGGGAGTCGTCTCCACCCGGCAAGAGGGCAGGAAGAAGTTCATGACGCTGCGTAAGGCCGACCTCGACCAGCGCTTTCCCGGCCTGCTCGACTCGGTGCTCGGCGCGGTGCTCGGCGCGGTGCGCTGATGCTGCCGGTCCACGCCGCGCTGCCCGCCCTGCTGCGGGCGCTCGACGACGACGGCCGCGCCGTACTGACCGCGCCGCCCGGCACGGGCAAGACCACGGTCGTGCCGCTCGCGCTCGCGGAGACGGGCCTGCGGGTGCTGGTCGCCGAGCCGCGCAGGCTCGCCGTGCGGGCCGCGGCGCGCCGGATGGACGTCGCCTACACCATCCGCGGCGAGCACCGCGAGGGCCGCCGCCCCGGCGTCGAGGTGGTCACCACCGGTGTACTGCTGCAGCGGCTCCAACGCGACCAGGAACTGCCGGGCGTCGACGTCGTCATGATCGACGAGTGCCACGAACGGCACCTCGACGCCGACACCGCCCTCGCCTTCCTGCTCGACGTCCGCGAGACGCTCCGACCCGACCTGCGCCTGCTCGCCGCCTCCGCCACCGCCGACACCACGCCATGGTCGCGGCTGCTCGGCGACGCTCCCGTGATCTCCGCCTCCGGCGTCGCCCACCCCCTCGAGATCGTCTGGGCGCCGCCGCCGCGGCCCGTCGCGCCACCGCACGGCCTGCGCGTCGACCCCGCACTGCTGGCCCACGTGGCCCACGTCGTACGGCGGGCGCTGGCCGAGCGGGAAGGAGACGTGCTGTGCTTCCTGCCCGGCGTCGGTGAGATCTCCCGGGTGGCCGGGATGCTCGACACGTCCTTCGACGTCCTCCAGGTGCACGGCCAGGCGCCCGCCCACGTCCAGGACGCGGTCCTCAGACCAGCCTCGACCAGGCGCGTCGTGCTGGCCACGTCCGTCGCCGAGTCCAGCCTGACCGTGCCGGGCGTGCGGGTGGTCGTGGACTCCGGGCTGGCCAGGGAACCGCGGACCGACCACGCCCGAGGACTCGGCTCGCTGACCACCGTCCACGTCTCCCGCGCCTCCGCCGACCAGCGGGCAGGACGCGCCGGACGCGAAGGGCCTGGCACCGTCTACCGGTGCTGGACCGAGGCCACCCACGCACGGCTAGCGCCGCAGGCGCCGCCGGAGATCCTCCTGGCCGACCTGACAGGGTTCGCGTTGCAGGCGGCGTGCTGGGGTTCACCCGACGCCTCCGACCTCGCCCTGCTCGATCGCCCACCGGCCGCCGCGATGGCCGCCGCGACCCGCACTCTCCGCAGCCTCGGCGCCGTCGAACCACTCGACGAGGATGCCGGCGCGTGGCCGCCCTCAGACGACGTCCTCGACGACGGGCGCGGGGGTGACCGGCCGCCTTCGGATGACATCGTCGACGACGGGCGCGGGGGTGACCGGCCGCCGCAGAACGGCCACCCGGCCGCCGGCCCGTCCGACGCCGCCCGTCTCGAGGCCGCCCCTCGAGAGAACGGCGGCATCGAAAAGGACCCCCTGGGCAGCGGCAGCGCCTCGGACAGCGGAATCCCCCCGGACAGCGGCATCGCCCCGGACAGCGGCATCGAAGACGGCGGCATTCCCTCGGACAGCGGCGTCGAAGACGGCGGAGGCGGAGGCGGCCCGTCGCGTGATCGGGTTCAGCGGCGTGACCGGATTCAGCGGAACGGGAGGCCGGGAGAAACCCCGGCGAGCGAACTGCCCGAGAGCGAACTGCCAGCGGGTGAGCGCCCAGCAGGCGGGACTCCGGGAGGGACGAGGCCAGCAGGCGGCACTCCGGCAGACGGCACTCCGGAAGGGACGAGGCCGACAGGCGGGACTCCGGCAGGGACAAGGCCGGCAGGCGGAAGCCCGGCGGGTGGGGTGGTGCGGCGGGTTCGGGTGACCGACAGAGGGCGGCGGATGGCCGCGGCGGGGGTGCACCCGCGCCTGGCCAGGGCCCTCCTCGACGCGGGCCCGCGCGCCGCCGAGGTGGTGGCGCTCCTGTCCGACCAACTCCCCCGGGACGCCGGTGACGACCTCGTCGACGTCTGGAGGAAGGCCGCCCGCGACCGCGACCCCCGATGGGCCCGCGAGGTCAAACGCCTCACCAACGCCAGGATCCAGGGCCCCGACGACGAGGCGGCGGGCCTGGCGGTCGCCATGGCCTTCCCCGAGCGGGTGGCCCGCAGGAGCGGCGGCGGCTACCTCATGGCCTCGGGCACCAGGGCCCAACTCCCGGAAGGTTCAAGGCTCGGCACCGCCGAATGGCTGGCCATCGCCGTCGCCGACCGTCCCACCGGCGCCGCCTCCGCCAGGATCAGACAGGCCGTCGTGATCGACGAGAGCATCGCCAGGCGGGTCGTGCCGGTGACCGTACAGGAGGAGGTGGGCTGGCGCCGCGGCGACGTCTCCGCCCGCGTCGTGGAACGGCTCGGCGCCATCGAGTTGTCCGTCAGCCCGCTGAAGGACGCCGACGTCCGACCGGCCCTCCTGCACGGCCTGCGCACGGAGAACGTCCTCACCTGGACCAGGGAAGCGGTCGCCGTCAGGGACAGGATGGCGTTCTGCCATCGCGCCATCGGCGACCCGTGGCCGTCGATGGACGACCTGATCGACCTCGCCGACCAGTGGCTCGAACCCGAGCTCTCCCGCGCGCGCCGCCGCGCCGACCTCGAACGGCTCGACGTGGCCGCCGCGCTCAAACGGCTGGTCCCGTGGAGCCGCCGCCTGGACGACGACGCGCCCTCGCACATCGAGGTACCCAGCGGCTCCAGGATCCGCGTCGACTACTCGGGCGAGCAGCCGGTGCTGGCCGTCAAACTGCAGGAACTGTTCGGGTGGCAGGAGGCGCCGCGCGTGTCCGGCGTCCCGCTGCTGATCCACCTGCTGTCTCCGGCGGGACGGCCCGCCGCCGTCACCTCCGACCTGGCCTCCTTCTGGCGGGACGGCTACCGCGCCGTCCGCGCCGAACTGCGCGGCCGCTATCCCAAGCACCCGTGGCCGGAGGACCCGCTCACCGCGACCCCCACCCGCCGCGCCAAACCCCGCTGACCCCAACACCGGGAACGGCGCGTTAGCTGGGCCGATCATCACGCCCCGAAACAACCGCGCGCTGGGTCCGGACGGGACCGTGGTCGGACGGAGCCACCCGACAACCCGCCGGTCGGCCCAGGTCACCCGACAACCGCCCGGTCGACCCGGAGCCACCCGACAACCCACCGATCGACCCAGGATCACCCGACAACCGGCCGATCGACCGCAGACAGGCAGCGACCCGTCGGTTCTGGCAGGTGCAGGTTGGGGGCGACGTTACGGCGGCGGCCGGAGTCCTGCTGGAGCACGCGTGGTGGACGGGCGGTCACCGGTGACCGCGGTGGGCTTGGCCGGGCTTGCCGTACGGACTGGAAGGGATGGACGGACTGGAAGGGATGGACGGGTTGGAAGGGATGGACGGGTTGGGCGTGGCGGAGATGGAAGGAGCAGACGGGGCAGGAGGGGTCGGAGCCGGCGGGGTGGAGGGGACGGAATGGGTGGTGAGGTGGGCGGCGAGCAGCAGCAGGTAGGGCTCGCCGCCGGGCGGGGCGACCAGCTGGAGGCCGATGGGCAGTCCGCTGGAATGGCTGCCGTAAGGCAGCGACAGGGCGGGCCAGCCCGCCAGGTTCCACGGGGCGGTGGCGGGGCCGCTGCGGACGTTGACCAGGACGTTGCGCAGCAGCCCGCGCGAGCCCCAGCGGTCCGCGGGCGGCGGGAGCGTGGCCAGGGTCGGGGTGAGTAGCACGTCGGCGTTGCCGAACCACTGGTCGGCGCCGTAGTCGCGCCAGCGCTCGCGGACCCTGCGGCCGTCAAGGCCGAACCTGCCCAGCACGCGGCCCGCGCGGGCCAGGGCGCGGGTGCGGCGCTCCATGAGCCCCCTGTCCAGGTGGGCGGCCTCGTCGGCCGCGCACGCCAGCCACGTCGCGACGGCCGACGGCCCGAGTTCGGCGGGCAGCCGCTCCGGGTGTTCGACGACGGTGTGACCGGCTTCGCGCAGCCGTTCGGCGGCGGCGACGGTCGCCTGGGCGAACTCCGCGTCCATGCCGAACCCCGGCGGCAACGGCTGCGGCGCGTAGGCGACGCGCAGGCCGGGCCGTACCGGCGCGAGGGCGCGGGGCGGTCTGAGCAGCCAGTCGTCGTCCTCGGAGTCCTCATCGTCGTCCTCGGGTAACGCGGGCGGCCATTCCCTCCATGCGGTGGCGAGGCCCGGCTCGCCCGCCAGCACCGACAGCGCGAGCGCCAGGTCGGCGGCCGAGCGTGCCAGCGGCCCGTTCTCCGACATTCCCCGCCAGTCACGCGTGGGCGGCGGCACCACCCCGGGGCCGGGCTTGAGCGTGAACACCCCGCAGCCGGCGGCCGGGATCCTGAGCGAGCCGAGCCCGTCGTTCCCGAGCGAGACGGGCACCATGCCCGCGGCCACCGCCGCCGCGCTCCCGCTCGACGAACCGCCTGCCGTGCGCGCGGGGTCGTGCGGGTTCCTGACCGTCCCGAACGCGCTGTCACCCATCCCGACCAGGCACAGCTCGGGCACGTTCGTCAGCCCGACCACGACCGCGCCGGCCGCCCGCAGCCGCGCCACCGCCGGGTGGTCCCCCTGCGCGAGCGCCGCCGACGTCGCCCTCGACCCGTTGCGCGAGCACTCGCCCTCGACCGCCAGGTTGTCCTTCACCGCGACGGGCACGCCCGCCAGCGGCAGCGCGTCCAGATCCGCCCTCTTCTGTACGGCGCGCGCCTCGTCGACCGCCTGCTCCCTGACGATCCTGAACGCGCCGACCTCGACATCCCGTTCGGCGATCGCGCGGAGATGCTCCTCGACGACCGCGATGGCCGATGCCTCCCCCTGGCGTACGGCCGCCGCGATCTCGATCGCGGACCTGCCTGCCCACACCATGAACCGATTCTGTCCTCAGCGGAAGGCGTCCACCAGAGGCGGCGTCCGGCTACTATCCGTCACGGTCCCGATGGGGGCTCACGGGGGACGGCGGAGCCGCAGGGCCGGCGGGGTCACGACCGGGGCTCCCTGCCCGCCTGCCTCAGCGCCAGGCGCAGCGCGTACTCGATCTGCGCGTTGACGCTCCGCAGGTCGTCCGCGGCCCACTTGGCGATCGCCTCGTGGACCGCTGGATCGAGCCGGAGCAGGAGCTTCTTCCGCTCGGACGCTCGTGCGCCCCGCGTCGTCGGACCCTGCTCGTCGTCCGTGTCAGGCATACAGGCTGCCGGTGTTCACCACCGGCTGGGTCGCCCGGTCGCCGCAGAGCACGACCAGGAGGTTGGACACCATCTGCGCCTTGCGCTCCTCGTCCAGGTCGACCACGCCCTCGGCGGCCAGCCGGTCGAGCGCGAGCTGGACCATCCCGACCGCGCCCTCGACGATGCGCGTGCGCGCCGCGACGACCTGGGCGGCCTGCTGCCGTACGAGCATGGCCTGCGCGATCTCGGGGGCGTAGGCGAGGTGGGTGATGCGGGCCTCCAGCACTTCGACGCCCGCCAGCTCCGTCCGGTCCCGCAGCTCCGTCGTCAGCTCGGTGGCCACCTCCGCGCCCTCACGCAGGCTGGTCCGGTCGGGCTCGTGCGAGTCGTACGGGTGCGTGGTGGCCAGGTGCCGCACCGCGGCCTCCGACTGGATCGCGACGTACTCCTCGTAGTCGTCGACGGAGAACGTCGCCCTCGCCGTCTCCACGACCTTGTAGACGACCACCGCGGCGATCTCCACCGGGTTGCCGTCGGCGTCGTTGACCTTGAGCTTGGCCGTCTCGAAGTTGCGCACCCTGAGTGTGATCTTACGCTTGCTGGTGAACGGCAGGACCCACTGGAACCCCGCGTCGGCGATCGAGCCCACGTAGCGTCCGAGGAACTGGACGACCTTGGCCTCGTTGGGGTTGATCACGGTGAAGCCGGTCAGGACGACGACCGCCACCACGGACCACGCGATCGCGAGGACGGCCGTCATGGCCTCGCCCCTTCCCAGGCCGACGACGGCGGCCAGGGCGCCCAGCACGATCAGCACGGCGAGGACGAGGAAACCGTTCAGCCGGAAAGCTCTTCTCTCCATCCACATCCTCCTGGTATCGAAGTGATATCACCACGATAGCTCACCCGGCAGCGCGGCGCGCACCCCCAAGCAGCCCGCGGCGGTCGTCTGGCCTCGACCCGGGCCTCTTCCTCGAGCGATCGCTGAATGTCGGTGGTCTCTGCTGGGATGAGCGCGACATGACCGATGTGCAGGAGTGCCCCGTGAACCATGACGTCTGGAAGCCGTTCTTGAAGCGCTGGAGTGAGGAGTGGCTCGCGGTCCACGACGTGGAGCCACGCTCGGCGTTCGAGGAGCCGGTCATCGACGGTTGGCTGGGCTTCCCGCCTGCCTCCGCCGCGCAGGTGGCCGCGGCCGAGGCGCGGCTGGGCCGCAGGCTGCCGCCGTCGTTGCGTGAGTTCCTCCTGGTGACCGATGGCTGGCGGGACGCCGGCTCGTTCGTCAACCGGCTCCGCGGCGCAGACGAGCTCGGGTGGCTGCGTGACCTGGACCCGATGTGGGCCGAGATCTTCGAGGACGTCTACGGAGAGGAGGACGAAAGCGGCGAGCTTGCCATGCTGCGGCGGGCCTTGCTGATCTCGCTGGAGGCGGACGCGGGCATCCTGTTCCTCGACCCGGAAGACGTGGATGAGCACGGAGAATGGGCCGCCTACGAGCTGTTCTCATGGAGGGCCACGGGCCCGGAACGGCACGTCTCCTTCTACGAGCTGATGTACGACCTTCATGCCGGCTTCCACGCGCTGGACCGCCCGCAGTGTCAGACCCAGCGTGAGTGGGACGCGAGAATCGAGCAAGCCCGCCGGTCGAGCCTGGCGGGTGAGGTCGACGGGCCGCTAGCGGTGCTGGAGGAGGCCGCGCGATTCGGCCGCGACCGCGCCGAGGTCCTGCTGTTCCAGATGGCGGTCATGCTGGGCTCCACCGACGCAGGTGAACGGATCGAGTCGGCATTGAGGCGTGGCGACGCTCCTAGCCGGCACCTCGACGCTCCCCTCCTCTTGGCCGAGGTCCTGCCTGTCCTCTTCGCCGAGCACGAGCGCATCGACGATGGGTGCCGTTCCCGTTCCACTCTCGCCAGGTTGGCGGAGCACGGGCCCGAACCTGTCCAGCGACTGATCGCCGACTACCGGCGGCAGGCGAGCGCGCTGGGCTTCCAGGTTCGGTTCGGCGGCACGGAGTTCGACGCCGCGGTGCGCGCCGCGACCGCCGACCCCGTCCGGGACGATGCCTGGCCGCGCCTACGAGACGCCCTCTCGATGTGGCGTCCGCGAAGCGACGACCATCTCGCCCCCATCGCCCTGCTGGCCGACCCCCAGGTAGCTCGGCTGATCACGCCGGAGCGAGGGCGAGAGATCCTCGCCATGCGACGCGGGTGACGGCTCTGATCAGGCACGCCGGCTCCTCAGGATCCCGCACGATCGAAGATCCCCGAAGAGGGTGGCCGGGGTCAGAGGCCCATGGGGATCGGTTCGGCGAGGAGGCCGTCCGTCAGGAGCGACCGGAGCCTGTCGGCGAGGGCGCGCGGCGAGAAGACCTCTTCACCGCCGTGGGCCGCGATGTCGGCGACCGTCCACCACCGGAAGCGGGTGATGTTCTCTGCGGCCAGTTGCCGGTCCGTCCACGACCCGCGGGGCGCGAAGCGCGGCGTCCGGATCAGGAAGTAATCATTGATCACGCCGTCATGCCCGTCCGCGTAGTCCGGGCCCCGTACCTCCTGATGCCACACGTGGAGGGGATCGTCGCGCAGAGCGAGACCGACTTCCTCGTCCAGTTCGCGCCGAAGAGCCGTGAGATCGGACTCACCGGGTTCCACCCCGCCGCCCGGCATCGCCCACACGACGGGCCCGCCCCTGGACGTCAGATCGTGGCAGCAAAGGAGTACGTGGTCATCCTCATCGACCAGGATGGCCCTGACCGACCGGCGCAGCTCTAATCTCGGCACGCCGAAACCCTACCGAAGCGGCGTCGACAGGTGAGGCGAAGCGAAGGCCCGAACCTGTGGAAAACCACAGGTCTATCCGGGTATGCGCATCATTACGGCGGCCAGGCGACGGAACCTAACGTTCCTGCCCATGACGGGAAAGTTCTTCGACGTCCCACGCCGCGTGCTGGCGGGGATGTCAGCCCTGCTCGCGCTGGCCGGAGTGATCATATTGACCGCGATGACGGACAGCACGGCGCAGCCGCGCCCCGCCTCCGCGCCGGGCGGGGAGTTCAGCGCCGAACGGGCGCTCGCCCACCTCGAGAGCTTCGCCGCCGTGCCGCGCCCCCTCGGCAGTCCCGCAGGCGACCGGGCCAGGGACTACCTGGCTGGGCAACTGCGCGCGGCGGGACTCGAGGTCGGGATCCAGCGTTCCGTCGGGGCGTGGTCGTCGACGGGCCTGGCGACGTTCGGCCAGGTGGACAACATCGTGGCCACCCTGCCCGGCACGGACTCGACGGGCACCGTGCTGATCGCCGCGCACTACGACTCCGCGGCCATGGGACCGGGCGCCTCGGACGACGGCGCGGCGGTCGCGGCGATGGTGGAGACCGTGCGGGCGCTGCGGGCGGGCGGCGGGCTGCGTAACGACGTGGTCCTGCTGATGTCGGACGGCGAGGAGGACGGCGTGCTGGGCGCCGAGGCGTTCGTCCGGGAGCACCCGCTGGGCCGCAAGGGCGGCGTGCTGCTGAACTGGGAGGCCCGCGGGGTCGGCGGCCCCTCGCTGATGTTCCAGACCTCGAGGAACAACGCGGGGCTGGTCGAAGCGTTCGTGAACGGCGTGCCGCGTCCGCGCGGCGACTCCTCGATGGGCGAGCTGTACCGGCTGCTGCCGAACAACACCGACTTCACCCCGCTGACCAAGGCCGGGTTCACCGGCTTGAACTTCGCCTACATCGAGGGCTCCTCGCACTACCACACCGCCGGCGACTCCATCGCGAACCTCGACCGCGGCAGCCTGCAGCACCACGGCGAGAACATGCTGGCGCTCACCCGAGCCCTGGGCGACGCCGATCTGCCCGCGCTGGCCTCCGACCACGACGTCACCTACTTCAGGGTCTTCGGGACCATGGTCACCTACCCTGGCGGGCTCGTCTGGCCGCTGGCTGTGCTCGCCGTACTCGCGGTGGCGGGGCTGGCGCTGCTCGCGCGCCGGATGCGGCTGGCCGGCGTTCCCCGCCTGCTCGCCGCAGCCGTCTCGGCCGTCGTGCCGCTCGTGGTGTCGGTGGTCCTGGCGCAGGCGCTGTGGGAGCTGCTGGTGGCCTGGCGGCCCGAGTACGACGGGATGGGCGGGCTGCTGCACCGCCCGCAGGGGTTCCAGGCGGCCATCGTGGCCCTGTCAGGTCTGGCGCTGCTGAGCTGGTACCTGCCGCTGCGGCGCAGGCTCGGGCCCGCGGCGCTGGCCGTCGGCGCGCTGGTATGGCCGGCCGGGCTCGGCGTGCTGTGCGCCCAGGCCGCGCCTGGGGCGTCCTACATGTTCGCGCTGCCCGCGCTGTCCTGCGCGCTCGGCGGGCTGGCCGCTCTCCTGCTTCCCGGGCCCGTGTGGGGGCGGGTCGCCGCGACGACGCTGGGCACGGCGACGGCCGCGATGCTGCTGCCCGCCCTGGCGGGGAACGCCTTCGACGGGATGGGGCTCGCGCTCGGCGGCGCGCCGGGGTTCGTGCTGGCGCTGTTCGGGCTGACGGCGCTGCCGGTCGTGGAGCTGTTCCTGCCCGGACCCGACCGCGGGCCGGGCCGCGGCATCATGGCCACCGTGCCCCTGGCGGCCGCGGGACTCGCGGTGGTGCTGACCGGCGCGGGACTGGTGACGGACCGGTTCGACGCCGAGCATCCGCGGCGCACCCATCTGGCGTACGTCATGGACGCCGACACCCGCGACGCGCGGTGGGTCAGCGCCGACACCGATCCCGGCGAGTGGACCAGGCGGTACGTGTCCGGACGCGACGTCACGGCGCTGCCCGAGGGATACGCGCGGGGCACGCTGTGGACCGGCGCCGCACCGGCGGTCCAGGCCGACGGCCCCAGAGTCTCCGTGCTCGCACGCCGCGGGGACACGTTCAGGCTGCGCGTGACCGCCGGGCGGGGCGCGCGCTCGGTCACGCTGCGACTCGATCAGCCGATCACGGAGGTGACGGCGTCGGCCGCCGAGATGGACGCGGTGACCGTCCCCGTCTCGGGCACGCGGGTCAACACCTGGCCGGCCGAGATCCGCTTCCGCGGCATTCCCGCCAAGGGCGCGCTGATCACGGTACGGGTGCCGGGCGCGGGCCGGGTCCGCCTCACCGCGATCGCCGAGACGGACGGCCTGGCCGCGGTGCCCGGCTTCACCCCCCGGCCGCCGGGCCTGGTGGCGGCCACCCGCGAAGACGGCGACCTCATCGCGATCACCCGCACCTTCACCCTGTGACCCCGGCCGCCCTGCGATCTTCCCCGGCCTCACCTGCCGCAATTCAGGCATGTTCGTTGTCACAGTGACCTACACGGCACCGCTGAAAGACGTGGATCAGTGGCGGCTCGGCCCACGGCGACTGGCTGAACGAGCTCATCTCACGACGGCTGTTTCTCGTGGCCGGGCACCAGGTGCCCTTGACCGGCGGCGTCTGCCGCCACCCGGCCCAAGGCCGTGCGTCGGGTGGCGGCGGGCGTGCCGTCCCTTAGACGCCCGCCGGATGCCAGACCGTCTTGGTCTCCAGGAAGGCCGTCATCCGGCCGATTCCCGGGTCCGCGCCCCAGTCGCCCTCAGCGGGCCTGAGCACGCGCTTGAGGTTCTCGGCCGCCTCCTGCTCGCAGCGTAGCGCCAGGTCCGTGTCCGTCACCCCGGTCAGGTCGAGCCCGTTGACGTCCATGTGGGCCGCCAGCCACGGCGCGATCTCGGCCTGGTGCCCCGTGAGGACGTTGACCACCCCGCCGGGCAGGTCGGAGGTGGCCAGCACCTCGGCCAGCGTGATAGAGGCCAGCGGTGACCGTTCCGACGCCACGACCACGCACGTGTTGCCCGTGACGATGACCGGTGCGACGACGGAGACGAGCCCGAGCAGCGGGTCAGCGGGCGCGATCACCGCGACCACTCCGGTCGGCTCGGGCGAGGACAGGTTGAAGTACGGCCCTGCCACGGGGTTGGCCGACCCCCGCACCGAGGCGATCTTGTCGGACCAGCCCGCGTACCAGACGAGCCGGTCGATGGCCGCGTCCACCTGCTCGAGCGCCGCCTTCTTCCCGCCGCCGATCTCCTCGGCGAACTGGGCGCGGCGGCCTTCCAGCATCTCGGCGACGCGGTAGAGGATCTGCCCCCTGTTGTACGGCGTGGCCGACGACCATCCGGGGAACGCCTTGCGCGCGGCCGTCACGGCGTCGCGCGCGTCCTTGCGCGAGGCCCTGGACGCGTTGGCCAGGAAGTCGCCCTTCGGGGACGTCACGACGTACGACCTTCCGCTCTCGGAGCGCGGGAACGCCCCGCCGATGAACAGCTTGTAGGTCTTGCGAACAGTCAGCCTGCTCATCGCTTCTCCTCCGCCGGCCGTACGGGAACGAAGATCTGACCGCAGCGGCTGACTCCGCAGCGGTGGGCGAACCAGCCGGTCCGCACGGGGCGGCCCGCGCGGGCGTAGGCGTGGCCGCGGGTGGCGTGGGCGCGCCTGGCCCGCCTGCGCCGCAGGCGATGATCACACATCAAGGTAGGCCTCCAGACCCGCGAGACCGCCTTCACGGCCGTACCCCGACTCCTTGTAGCCGCCGAAGGGCGAGGTCGGGTCGAACTTGTTGAAGGTGTTGGCCCAGACGACGCCGGCCCGCAGCCGGTCGGCCATCCACAGGATGCGCGACCCCTTCTCCGTCCACACGCCGGCGGACAGGCCGTAGGGCGTGTTGTTGGCCTTCTCGACGGCTTCGGCCGGGGTGCGGAACGTCAGCACCGACAGCACGGGGCCGAAGATCTCCTCGCGGGCCACGCGGTGCGACTGCGCCACCCCCGTGAAGATCGTCGGAGGGAACCAGAAGCCCTTGTCGGGCAGCGGGCAGACGGGCGACCAGCGTTCGGCGCCCTCCGCCTCCCCCGCCTGCGACAGTTCCTTGATCTTGGCGAGCTGCTCGGCGGAGTTGATCGCCCCGATGTCGGTGTTCTTGTCCAGCGGGTCGCCGAGGCGGAGCGTGGACAGCCGGCGCTTGAGCGAGTCGAGCAGTTCGTCCTGGACCGACTCCTGCACCAGGAGCCGCGATCCCGCGCAGCACACGTGTCCCTGGTTGAAGAAGATGCCGTTGACGATGCCTTCGACCGCCTGGTCGATCGCGGCGTCGTCGAAGACGATGTTGGCGGCCTTGCCGCCGAGCTCCAGCGTGAGCTTCTTCGACGTGCCGGCCACCGTACGGGCGATGATCCTGCCCACTTCGGTGGACCCGGTGAAGGCGACCTTGTTGACGTCGGGGTGCGCGACGACGGCGGCGCCGGTCTCGCCCGCGCCGGTGACGATGTTGACGACGCCGGGCGGCAGCTCGGCCTGCTGGCAGATCTCGGCGAACAGCAGCGCGCTCAGCGGCGTGGTCTCGGCGGGCTTGAGCACCACCGTGTTGCCGCACGCCAGGGCGGGGGCGATCTTCCAGGCCAGCATCAGCAGCGGGAAGTTCCACGGGATGACCTGACCCGCCACGCCCAGCGGACGGTCGCCGAAGCCGGCGTAGGCGAGCTTGTCGGCCCAGCCCGCGTAGTAGAAGAAGTGCGCGGCGACGAGCGGCACGTCGACGTCCCGCGACTCGCGGATCGGCTTGCCGTTGTCCAGCGACTCCAGGACGGCCAGTTCCCGCGCCCGCTCCTGGATGATCCTGGCGATCCTGAAGAGGTACTTGGCGCGCTCGGAGCCCGGCAGTGACGACCAGACGCCGAACGCCTTGCGGGCCGCCTGCACCGCCCGGTCCACGTCGTCAGAGGAGGCCGAGGCGATCTCGGCCAGCGTCTCCTCGGTGGCCGGGTTGACCGTCTTGAACGCGGGCCCTGTGCCGTCCACGAACTCGCCGTTGATGAACAGCCCGTACGACGCCTTGATGTCGACGACGTCACGCGACTCGGGTGCGGGGGCGTACTCGAACACCATCGTCATCAGTCCAGGGTGAAGTAGTCGGGACCGGCGTACCGGCCTGTGGCGAGCTTCTGCCGCTGCATGAGCAGGTCGTTCAGCAGCGAGGAGGCGCCCAGCCTGAACCAGTCGGGGTTCAGCCAGTCCTCGCCGACGGTCTCGTTGACCAGCACGAGGTTCTTGATCGCGTCCTTGGTCGTGCGGATCCCGCCCGCGGGCTTCACACCGACCTGGCGGCCGGTCTGTGCCCGGAAGTCGCGCACGGCCTCGAGCATGACCAGCGTCACCGGCAGCGTGGCCGCGGGGGCGACCTTGCCGGTGGAGGTCTTGATGAAGTCGGCTCCGGCGATCATCGCCAGCCACGAGGCGCGCCGTACGTTGTCGTAGGTCGCCAGCTCGCCCGTCTCCAGGATCACCTTCAGGTGGGCGTCGCCACAGGCGGCCTTCACCGCGACGATCTCCTCGAACACCTTCACGTAGTCGCCGGACAGGAACGCGCCCCTGTCGATCACCATGTCGATCTCGTCGGCGCCGGCGGCGACGGCCAGCGCGGTGTCGCTCACCTTCACCTCGAGCGAGGAGCGGCCGCTGGGGAACGCGGTGGCCACCGAGGCGACCTTCACCCCCGAGCCGCGCAGCGCCTCGACCGCCACCGGCACCAGGTCGGGATAGACGCAGACCGCGGCCACCTTCGGCGCTCCCGCGGCGGTGTACATCGCCTTGGTGCACATCGCCTTGACCTTGCCGGCGGTGTCGGCGCCCTCCAGGGTGGTCAGATCGACCATGGAGATGGCCAGGTCGATGGCCTCCGCCTTGGCGGTCGTCTTGATGGAGCGGGTGGACAGCATCGCCGCCCGCTGGTCCGCGCCCACCCGGTCGACACCGGGCAGGCCGTGCAGGAAGGCTCGCAGAGTGGCATCGGAGGAGGCCACGTCCACGAGCGAGGTAGTCACAGTTGACACCATCACAGCATCGCCGACCGGGACGGGTAGTTCCAAACCGGACCTGCCGGAATGTTCATTGATAGGTCAGCACCAATTGCCGTACCCCCGTGGGGGCTCCGATCTCCACCGTCGCCCACATCCGCGTGGTGCCCGGCACGTTGGTCAACCCTCTGATCTCCGTGCGCGGCGCGCCGGGCGAACGCAAAGGGATCTCCGACCACGCGCCGTCGACGAAGCGGACAAGCGCCCCCGACTGCCGTGGCCGTGCCGCGCCTAGCCACAGTCCGCTCCCTCCGTCGGTGGCCACGTATGTATAGGTGGTCGAGAGCGCGCGGTGGTCGAGCCGCTGCCATGACGTGCCGTCCCAGCGCAGGACGACCGCCTCGAGCGGCAGGCCGCCCACCGTGATCGCCCCGACCGCGTACCCCAGCCCCTCGTACGGCATGGCGATGTCGTTGAGCTCCAGGTAGCCGCCCATGGGCAGTTCCATCGCAGGAAGCGGCGTGCGCGTCCACTGCCTGCCGTTCCACCGCAGGATGGAGGCGACGCGCTCGCCGTCGTAGCCGAGCTTGTCCTCGCCGGGGCTGCTCAGCGCCCACACCTCCCGCGCGGACACAGCGGCGAAGTCGCTGATCGGGTACGGCGCGGCCACCGTCTGCCATGCCGTACCGGACCAGTGCCAGAGCTCGTCCGTCATGCCGCGCGGCCCGAACCTGAGCCCCGCCGCCCAGCAGTCGCCGGCGCCCGTGGACGCCGCGGCCGTCACATGCGCGGACTCCACGGCGATCGGCAGGCTGCTCCACTGTCCCTCCACGAACCGGTGGACCTCGATCTGGTCGGGATTGTCGGCGAACCTCCAGCTCACCCCAGGTCCTGGGGAGGTGACCAGGTACGGCATGGCCTGATCGGCCTCGTCCTGCCATGTCACGCCGTTCCACCGCATGAGCGGCAGTCCCGGGCGGATGACCCACGCGTCGTCCGGGCCGGTGGCGCCCACCTCGCCCACACCACCCCAGACGCTTGCCTCAGCCGTGGCCGAGACGCGCCATTCGCGGTCCTGAGCTGCGACGGGGACGCCCGCGACGAGCAGCGCGCCTACCGTCGCGGCGATCATCCATAGCTTCACGCCGCACCATCGTGGCCTGTCTAAGGCGGCACTCAGGCGTGTCCTAGGTAGTCCTAAGCCGAAGGTTCGGCAGAGATAAGGCATCCGACCGATGCCGCGGGGTGGGCCTTAGGGCGAATCTTAAACATGTCAGCAAAGAGCAGGAGAAAGCAGCTATGAACCCCGAACTTGAGTACCAGCTCATCCAGTCCCACACGCAGGAGCTCCGCCAGGCGGCCGCCGCCCACCGTCGAGTACGGGAGGCCCAGAAGTCCGGCGAGACCGAGCGTCGCCACCGCTCGGTCTTCGGCAAGCTCCGCAAGGCATGACCACCGCAAGAGAGCCCGGCCGCATCCTCCCTCGCGGCCGGGCCTCACAACCCCCCTAATCACCAAGGGTCATATGACATGCTTGAGGACGTGTTGGGGCGTTCCGTAAGTCCAGTCTTCGTCGGACGGGAAGCAGAGCTGTCGGTCCTGACCGAGTCCTTCGACGAGGCCCGCAAGGGCGCGGCGACCGCCGTGCTGCTGGGTGGAGAAGCAGGAGTCGGCAAGACCAGGCTGGTGCAGAGTTTTGCCGAGTGTGCCGCGAACGACGGCGCGCACGTGCTGTTCGGTGGTTGCGTCGAGCTGTCCACCGACGGTTTGGCGTACGCCCCTTTCACCGCCGCGCTGCGCCAGCTCGTCCGCGAGATGGGCACAGCCAGGATCGGCGCGCTGCTGCCTGACGGCGCGGAGCGCGACCTGGCCAGGCTGCTGCCCGAATTCGGGGAGCCGAGCGCCGACGGCGAGACCGACACCGGCAGGGCCAGGCTCTTCGAGCAGTTCCTCACGCTGCTGGAACGGCTGGCCGAGTCGCGGCCCGTCGTCCTGCTCGTCGAGGACATCCACTGGGCCGACAGGTCCAGCCGCGACCTGATCGCCTTCCTGAGCCGTAACCTGCGCGAGTCGCAGCTGCTCATGGTCCTGACCTACCGCTCGGACGACCTGCACCGCCAGCATCCCCTCCGGCCCGTCCTGGCCGAGCTGGGCAGGGTGGCGGGCGTGATGCGGCTCGACCTGCCGCGCCTGTCGCGCGACGAGGTGGCTGCGCAGATGGCCGGCATCCTCGGCGCCACCCCGCAGTACTCCCGCATCGAGACCGTCTACCAGCGCAGCCAGGGCATCCCGCTGTTCGTCGAGGCCCTGATGGAGTGCGACGACGGCGCGGGCGAGGTGCCCGACTCCCTCACCGACCTCATCCTCGGCTCGGTCGAACGCCTCCCCGAGGACACCCAGCGGGTCCTGCGCATCGCCGCCGCGGGCGGCATCCGCGTCGGCCATGCTCTTCTCTCGGCGGTCAGCGGGCTGTCCGACATCGACCTGGAGACGGCGCTGCGCCCCGCCATCGCGGGCAACGTGCTGCAGATCGCCGACAACCGGGCCTACGTCTTCAGGCACGCGCTGATCCGAGAAGCCGTCCACGACGAACTCCTGCCAGGCGAGCACCAGCGCCTGCACGCGCGCTACGCCGAGGAGATCTCCCGCGACCGCGCTCTCGTGCCGCCCGGCAGGGCGGCCGTCGAGATCGCCCACCACTGGTACGGCGCGCGTGACGACCAGTGGGCGCTCATCTCGGCATGGGAGGCGGCGCAGAAGTCGTTCCGGGCGTTCGCCTACACCGAGGCCATCCCCTTGCTCGAACGCGTCCTCATGCTGTGGGACAAGGTGCCAGGCGCCTGCGGCGACATCGGCGTGGACCACACCGCCGTGCTCGAACGCGCCTCGGAGGCCAGCCACGCCTGCGCCGACATCGACAGGGGTGTGAAGTTCGTCAAGGCCGCGCTCGACCAGCTCGATGAGCGCGCCGAACCCGAGCGCGTGGCCGCCCTGCTGGTCCGCTGGGGCAACCTCCAGCTGGCCAAGGCCAAGCCCGGCGCGATGGAGAAGTTCAAGCACGCTCTCAGCCTGGTCCCCGAGCCCGGGCCCGCCCGCGCCGACGTGCTGGTGAAGCTCAGCCGCCACCTCATGCTCACCGGCGAGCTCGCCGAGGGCACCGCGCTCGCCGAGGAGGGCCTGGCGCTGGCCAGGACACTCGGGCTCCAGGTCATCGAGGGCGACCTGATCATGAACCTGGCCCTCGGGTACTCCCTCGACGGCGAGATCGAGCGCACCTTCGAGGCGAACCTGCGTGCCATGCGCATCGGCGAGCAGGTCGGCTCGGGCCAGCTCGTCCTGCGCGCGATGGCCAACAACGTCGACGCGCTGAACGAGCTCGGCCGCTCCGCCGAAGCCATCGAGCTGGCCCGCGAGGGTGAGGTGCTGGCCAAGAAGTACGGCAGGGTACGGGCCTCAGGCACGTTCATCCTCAACAACCTCGCCGAATGCCTGGAGTCTCTCGGCAGGTGGGACGAGGCCGTCCAGGTCATCGAGCACGCGCTCAGCCTCGGACCCACCATCAGCACCCGCTACCACCTCATGCGCGCCCGCGCCGACATCGCGCTGGCCACGGGCGAGCTGGACCTGCTGGAAGGCATCCTGTCCGAGCTCGGCGTGCTCAGCGAGCGTCCTGAAGCCTTCATGCAGGACATCACCAACAGCACCCGCCTGCACATCGGATGGCACCTGCTCAAGGGCGAGCCCCACCACGCGCTCGCCGTCGCCGAACGCATGCTCAGCAGGCCCACCCAGGCGAGCAAGGCAGGGCTGGCCTGGAGGCTGCTGTCCCTCATCAGGACCGTGTGCGACGCCGCCGCCCCCGCGGTTCCCGAGCGGGCGGCCGTCGTCCACGCTCTGGCCACCGAGGTCGCCGGCTCGCTCGCCGTCATCGGGCCGGTCTCCGAGGCCTACCGGCTGACCTTCGTCGGCGACTTCGACGCGGCCTCGGCCGCCTGGGAGCGGCTCGGCAGGCCCCACTCCCACGCCAAGTCGCTGCTGCGGGCCGCCTCCGCGCTGGCCCACACCGGCGACAAGGAAGGCGCCGCCGTACGACTGCGCGCCGCCTACCCGCTGGCGACCGCGCTGCCCGCCCCGCCGCTGGTCGCCGAGATCGAGGGCCTGGCCCGCCGCCTCGGCGTCGCCCTGGTGGAGGAGAGCGCCCCCTCGCCCGAGCTGCTCACCCCGCGCGAGCTGGAGGTGCTGCGGCTGGTCGCCCTCGGCCGGACCAACAGGGACATCGCCGCCGAGCTGTTCATCTCGGCCAAGACGGTGAGCGTGCACGTGTCCAACATCCTGGGCAAGCTACGCGTCTCGACGAGAGGCGAGGCCACCGCGGCCGCCCACCGGATGGCGTTGCTGACGGTCTGAGCCCCGGCGACAGGGCACGCCCTTCACAACCAGGTAGCAGCCGGGAGGGGCGCACGACCCCAGCCGAGATCGGGCGAGCCACCCGAGAACATCGAGATCCCACCGCTCTGCCAGAATGCGGTCATGATCGAACACGAGGTTCCCGCGCCGCGCCCGCTGCTGCGCCGCCCCGAGGACGGCGAGCTGATCGATGTCGCCGGGGTGGCGCACTTCTTCCGGCTGACCGGCGAGCACACGGGCGGGCGCTTCGCGTTCGAGGAGTTCACCCTGGAGGCGGGGATCGTCGGGGCGCGTCCGCATGTGCACGCGGAGCACGACGAGTACTTCTACGTCCTCGAAGGCGAGTTGACCCTGCACAACGGGGACGGAGAGGTCACCGTGGGGCCCGGGCACCTGCTGTCCGCGGTGCGCGGAACGCCCCACGGCTTCCGCAACGCGGGTACCGGAACGGCACGGGCGTTGTGCCTCTACACTCCCGCCGGATACGAGGGATACTTCCGCGACGTGCACGCCGCCGTGGCCGCGGGCGCCGAGGTGACGGACGAACTCCTCGCCGAGTTCCGCGCCCGCTACCGCACCGCCTCGCACTGAAGGAGATCACGGCGGCCCAGGGCTGACCGTCCGGGGCTCGCGGTCCGCGGCCGGTCCTGAGCCCCGCGCGGCGACCATGCCCTAGAAGAGGGGCTCCAGCAGGAGCAGCACGCCGAACACGGCGAAGGCGGCGGCCGCGCCGTACCGGATGACCTTCTCCGGCAGGTGATGGCCGAGCATCCGCCCGACCACGATGGCCAGAGCGTCGGCGGCGACCATGCCCACGGTCGATCCGATCCACGTGCCGAGCCAGCCGTGCTGCGTGGCCAGCGTGATCGTGGCCAGCATCGTCTTGTCGCCCAGCTCGCTGAGGAAGAACGCCACCGTCACCGCGATCAGCGCGCTGCGGGTGGTCCGCTTGGCCTTCTGCGCCTCTTCCTCGGTGAGTTCGTCGCCGCGCAGCGTCCACAGCGCGAATCCGAGGAACGCGAGGCCCGCGACGATCGAGATGGCGGTGGTCGGCAGCGCGTCGCCGATCAGCCCGCCGACGGCGACGCTCACCAGGTGCACCGCCGTGGTCGCTATCGTGATGCCGGCCAGCACGGGCCACGGCTTGAAACGGGTGGCGAACGTCATCGCCATCAACTGGCTCTTGTCGCCCAGCTCCGCGACGAAGATCACGCCAAGACTGATCCAGAAGGCTTCCAACGGTCCTCTTCCATACGGCCGGACCAGAAGCGACTCAAAAAGGGCAGCACAACTTCGGCCCGGCGAGATTGCCAGGCCGAAGGTCTCGTCCGCCTGTTACAGGCCCGCGTGACCGGGCAGATGCCAGCATGTCGACCACGCGAATTGAGGACTACTCCCCTTCGGTATTTGGAGTGAGTTTACCCCATGGACAAGCTGTACCGTCGCTGGCTGCTGGAGATGTGGAACGGCGACTTCGACCTGGCCGACGAGCTGGTGGCGCCCGAGTTCGTGGGGCACTGGCCGGGCATGGACGTGCACGGGCCCGAGGGGCTGAAAGGCGCGCTGGCGCAGGGCTTCGAGCCGTTCGCGAACGTTTCGGTCACGCTGGATGCGGGCCCGATCGTCGACGGCGACCTCGTGGCGGCCCGCTGGACGTTCTCCGGTGACCACACCGGCGCCATCCCCGGCGTGGCAGTGACCAGAATCACCTTCAGCGGGCACGACATCCTGCGCGCCGAGGGCGGCAGGTTCGTGGAGTACTGGGTGATCTCCGACACCCGCTGGATGCGTGGCTAGAGCGAGCAGCCGATCAGCGTGGGCTCGTTGACCAGCGTGACGCCGAACTTCTCCCGCACCCCATCGCGGACCTCGCGGGCCAGCGCGAGCAGGTGGGCCGTGGTGCCGTCGCCGTCGGGGTTGGTCAGCGCGAGCGTGTGCTTGGTGGAGATCCGCACGGGGCCACGCGCGTAGCCCTTCGGGAACCCGGCCTGCTCGATCAGCCAGGCAGCGGGCACCTTGACCGTTCCGTCGGGCATGTCCCACCGCGGCGTCCCGTCCCCGAGCGCGGCGGCCTCCTGCGCGGACACGATCGGGTTGGTGAAGAACGAGCCGGCGCTGCGAGTGTCAGGGTCGGCGGGGTCGAGCACCATGCCCTTGCCCCTGCGCAGCTGGAGTACGGCTTCGCGCACCTCGGGCAGCGGCGCCCGCTCGCCGACCTTGTTGACCAGTTCCTTATAGGTGAGCGCACCCGACATCGCCGAAACATCCAGCAGAAAGGTCACGCCGAGCACCACGTACCTGCCGAGGTCCTGCTTGAAGGCGCTCGTCCGGTAGGCGAAACCGCACCGCCGCGCCTCGACGTCGCGCACCTCGCGCGTGCGCCGGTCGTAGATCCGCACGCACCGCACCGTCTGCGACACTTCCTGCCCGTACGCGCCGACGTTCTGGATCGGCGTCGACCCGGTCTGGCCGGGGATGCCCGACATGCACTCCACGCCGGACCAGCCCTCCGCCACGGCGCGCGCCACCAGCGGATCCCAGTCCTCACCCGCCTCAGCCTCGACGACCATCTGGTCGCCGTCGCGCGAGACCGTCACCCCGCGCGTGACCACCTTGACGACCAGCCCGTCGAACCCGTCGTCCGACACCACCAGGTTGCTGCCGCCGCCCAGGATCAGCGTCGGTATCTCACGCCGGTCCGCGTCGGCCACCAGGGACACCAGCTCCTCCGCCGTCGTCGCCTCCTCATAGGCGCGCGCGGGCCCGCCCAGGCCAAGCGTGGTGTACGGCGCAAGCAGCCTCTGATCTCCCATAAGCCCCAAGCCTATGAGGAACGCAGCATGCGCAGCACCCTGTCGTAGGTCCTGCGCGACTCCTTGTCCCTGTAGTCGGCGGGAACGTCGTGGTAGCCGTGATGGCGCTCCTGCCGTACAGGGAGCCGCTTGTCGGGGACGACCAGCGGGCCCTCCAGCGCGAGCGACAGCTCCAGGTCGGCGTTGCGGTAATAGCGCGCCTCCTCGGGGAACGCGCCGAGCGCGGCACCCCGCCGTACCGCCATCAGGTACCCCAGCAGCGCTCTCACCTGGCCCGGACCCGCCTCGTGCCACTCCATCCCGCTCTCGTCCGGTTCGACGCCCTTCCAGCCCGCCGCCACCGCGCCATCCTTGATCGCCGCGACCAGCGGCGTCAGCGCGTCACCCTCCAGGACGGTGGAGGTCTCCATCAGCACGTGCACGTCCGAGGTGTCCAACCTCATCAGCGTCGTACGGCACGCGCCCCACTCGGCCGTCCCCCCACGCCAGTGCGGCGCCTCCGCGACATGCCACACGGTGAGCCGCTCGTGGTGATCCTCGGCCAGTTCGTGCAGCACCTCCCCCGCGCCCTCGTGGTTGCCCAGGTCGATGGCGAGGATCTTGGCGTGGGTGTGCTCCAGCAGCGCGGACACGCACCGGCGCACGTCCTCCCCCCAGCCGTCGACCACCAGGCCCACGCCGACCGTCACGTCCGCGGTCTCGATCCGCTGCCGCTCCACGTCGATGCCCGCCTCGTCGAGCCGGTTGACGGCCAGCGAGGAGTCCCAGATCTGCTGGGCGTGCACCATGTCCTCGGCCACCTCGTGCGGATGCCACACATACCGCCCGACCCGCCCGGCCTGCCTGCCTCTTTCCCCCTGCTCAGCCTGCCCGGCCTGCGTGGCCTGCCCGACCTGCTCAGCCCGTTGTGCCTGTTCGGCCTGCCCAGCTCGTTGCGCCTGCTCGGCTTGTCCGGCCTGCCCGGCACGCCCGCCTTGTTCTGCCTGCCCAGCTCGTTGCGCCTGCTCGGCTTGTTCTGCCCGCCCGGCACGCCCGCCTTGTTCTGCCTGCCCGGCCTTGGCGGGTCCACCTCTCGCTGCCTTGTCCCCGCCGGTCACCATGCCGCCCCCGGCCGCCATGCCGCCGCGCTTGCCGGGATCGCCTCGCTGCGCGGGATCCCCGGAGAAGCCCAGCTCAGCCGCCGGGCTGATGGGCGAGAGCTTCCCGCCGGACCGCGGCCGATCGTCCGTCACCGCGCTGATGGGGATCGACCGCACCGACGGCCACATCTCGAACAACGGTTTCACCGTCAGCTCGAAACCTTGCTGTGAGTCGCGGACCAGCCAACCCGCGCGCTCGATCTCGCGCCTGAGCGCGTCGGCGACAGGGTAGTCCCGCTCCGCTCTTGCCTTGGCCCGCCGCTCGGCGAGCTCGACGACGTGTCTCGGCGCATCACTCATGTTCCACGCTTACCCACTCAATTCGCCGAAACGCCGCTTGAAGCCGTATCTCGGAAGCAATCTTGACCAGCGCGGCCGGAGCGCAAGCGCCCAGCGCCCGGACGCCTATCCGGGCGGCCGGCCACGCGCCTCCACCAGCCAGGACCGCGGAGAACACCACGCCGGATGACCATGCCGCCCACGACGACCACCGCGCGCGGAGACACCGGCCGGGTCGACGGACGGAGACGCAGCCCGGGTGACGAGTGAAGCCACCGGCCTGGGCGATGGGCGGAGACACCGGCCCGGATGACAGGCGAAGACACGTCGTCGGCGGCCGACTCTCCCAGGCGCAGGTGGGCCTAGCGGTGGACGGCGACGAACGGCCTGGGTGACGAGCGGAGATACCGGCCCGATCAGCAGCATGGACACCGTGAACGCGCCGAGGAGCGGTCAGGCCGACCAATCCAGGAACGCCTCGCCGGCAGAGACGCCACCCAGCCAGATGGCCACCGCGAGGAACGGCGTCGCCAGCCCCCAGGCGGAACGCGTGCGCACCGCCCATACGGCCACACCCAGCAGCCCCGCCCACACCAGGAGAAGGACGATGATCGCCCAGAGCGGGGCCACCAGCCCGCTCGCCAAGTAGAAGGGCAGCGTGCACAGGTGACCGACCAGTCCCAGCCAACTCGCCACTCGAGACACCATGGGCACCCTCAAAGGACTGAGTCCGGACCACGTCTCGTTCACCGTACAGCCGAGGAGCGCAGCGATCAGGGGTTCCGAAGAAGCCAAGCCGGGCGGACATGCCGAACGAGGAGGATCGGCATGTCCCCTTCACCACCGAACGACGGCTCCCATCGGGTCAGCACCGGGCGTGCCACCCGGAGCGCTCGCGCCGAAGGGGTCGTCTCGCAGAGGCGGGCTCACCCAGTGGCCTCGGACGCCGGACCTCCCGTCCCGCATCACCCTCCGGCAGCCTTCGCGGCTCCGCTGATCCACAAGGGCGCCTCGCCTCGGTGAAGACCGTTCAGCTCGCCCTCGGCCGCTCCTCGCCGATGATCACATCGGGAGGAGCGGCCCGAGGCACACGAGAAGACGCGTGCCCTCGCGGACAGCGCGCTGACCGTGTGCCCCGGATGTGCCCTCCACGCTCCTCCCGGCGGCAACCGCCCAGGCCGGAGCCGTGATCCACCCGCTTTCAGCGGTAGTTCGTGAACTGCAGGGCGATGTCGAGATCCTTGCCCTTGAGCAGCGAGATGACGTCCTGCAGTTCGTCCTTCTTCTTGGAACTGACCCTGAGCTCCTCGCCCTGGATCTGGGCCTTGACCCCCTTGGGGCCCTCGTCCCTGATGATCTTCGAGATCTTCTTGGCATGCTCCTGGTCGATGCCCTCCTTGAGGGCGACCAGCAGCCGGTACTCCTTGCCGGACAGCTTCGGCTCGTCGGCGTCGAGGATCTTCAGGGAGAGGCCGCGCTTGACCACCTTCTCCTTGAAGACGTCGAGCGCGGCGTTGACCCGCTCCTCGCTGTTGGCCTTGAGCTCGATGTTGTTCTGCCCGGACCAGCTGATCGCCGCCCCAGTGCCCTTGAAGTCGAAGCGGTGTCCGATCTCCTTGACCGTCTGGTTCAGCGCGTTGTCGACCTCCTGGCGGTCGATCTTGCTGACGATGTCAAAGCTGCTGTCGGCCATCGGTGTGAGTGTCCTCTCTTCGTCCCCTCCGACCTTAGCGACCACGAGGCGCTGGGGTGGGGATCGGGCATGGGACAAACCGATGTCACGCACACCTCCAAAGTCCGCTATTCTTCTGTCTGTCGCCGCGAGCGGATGACACGGCAGGTTGCCCGAGTGGCCAATGGGAGCGGACTGTAAATCCGTCGGCTTAGCCTACCCAGGTTCGAACCCTGGACCTGCCACAGCAGTACAAAGAGGCCCGTCACCAGCGGAAGCGCGGTGACGGGCCTCTTTTGTTCACTCCGGTTGGTTACGGTCGTCTACGGCGATTCACGGTTGATCGTTCCCTCGGGGAATCATGATCGAGTCGCATCCCAGATTCGTTTCATTGCCGCCGCTTCCTGGCCATGGATGCACTTGGCATAGACACGCAAGAGAACGTCCACGCTGTGCCCTGCCCACTCGGCGACCTGCGGGGCCGGAACACCGGCGTTGAGCCACGTGGAGACAGCCGCGTGACGAAGGGCGTACGGGACATCCACAAGGGGCGACTTGAACTCCGCCTCGGTGAACGCCTTCTCGCACGCCTCGTGGAACACCTTGAGATAGGCGCGGTCAGTCATGAGCCCTCCCCTGGGGCCGATGAAGATCCGTCCACCAGAACCGGTTCCGAATCTCTTGATGTGCTCCCTGAGCAGAGCGCACAACTCAGGTTGGATCGGAACCGGCCTGATCTCCCCCGCCGCCCGGTGCTTGAGCCCGCGCAGCGCCCACCGATCGCGGGTGGGCTCATCGGCAACGCGATCCCGCCGCCCATGGCCGAGGTCCTGACCTGCGCCATCATCGAGGCGATTCTCGGCATCGAGCTGCCCAGGTTCGAGTACAGCCTCGCCGCCTGATAGCGGTAACGCAATCTGCCCAGCCGTGGCGGCGGCGGGGCAGATTGCGTTACCGCCGAGATGCTCACCCCCGAGGCGGTCCCGCTGCCAGGAGCCGCCCGAAAGCGAGAAAGGTAGGGCTGGCGACACTACGAATCGCGCCGCCAACTCCAGACGTGCGCTTGGCTGGAGATTCGGCGCCCGCACCCTACGTCAGGCACTGTTGCATGGTCTTCCGTCGCGAGCCCGTGATCGGGCAGACCCTGAGCTCGCGGCCTGTCTCGTCGACGACCTTCCTGCGTCCCAAGGGCCGATCGAGCAGGACCGGCACTTCGACGCCACGGAGGATGTCGAGCACGGCAGGCGGCCACAACTCGTCCCGCCACATCTCCAGCAGCGTGCGCCCGGGGGGCGGGCAGGCGTCGCGAAGCACTATCCGAAGCCGAACACTCGCCTCGGACTCGACGGCTTCGACTTTGTCGGTTTGGAGACATGCCGAGTCGCTCGCCCCGCCGAAGACGTGCAGGATGAGGACCCGTCCTTCCACCATGACCGTGTCGATCCGCCCGGGAAAGGGCGGTTCGACCGGCCGGGACTCCCGCATGCCAGCCACCATGGAGACGGCGACGGCCAGCACCAGGAGGCAGCACATGCGCCAGGGGTTCATTTCTTGTAGGTATCCTTGCCGACGGCCTTCATCACGTCATGGATGTCGGTGAAGTAATTGATGCAGGTGGACTGGACAGGGTTGTTGTCGGCGCTTTCGCTGCCGTGGTGAATGCCCTTGGCCACCACGTATCCATCGCTCTTGCGGAAGGTGTAGACCGGGGCGCCTGAGTAACCGTCGATCGTGCACCTTCGTGGCCGCACGAATATGAGGACCGAGCCCTCTCCCAAGTGCGCACGAAGACGTTCTTGATGGCAGATCTGATCACTTCGTCAGAAGTGCAACAGCATCAGGAGTGAGACGGCCAAGGGTTCCGTCGGGGCGCAGGAGGTTACGGCATCCGTCAAGCTCGACGTATGCCTCCGAGTAGCCGGGGTCCAGGATGGCGAAGCGGGTGTGGTGGCTGGGACAGTCACTGGCCGGCGCGCTGTCCAGGGCGGCGAGTAGGGCGCGCATACTACGGCCCTTGAGGATGCGCGAGGACTCGAATCTTCCCCATGGAATGTCCACCGGGTCAGGCCTGTCAGAGGTCTTATTCGCGGTACGGAAGATGCATACCCGCAGGCCCTCGGGTGCGGGGTTCCAGGTACGCGGGCGATTCCGTGTCTGCGGGCCCTTCGGCCGTCCAAAGCGTTGGAGCACGTCCAGATACTTCTTGTAGCAACCGGCCTGGAATGACTTCTCGCTCTCGAGCATCCGGACGGGTATCTGTCCATCCACCTGGAACGGCAGGTGGCGAAGGGCGTCCAAGGCGGAGCGGAATGGCTTTCCACATATCCCGGTCGGCAGCTTGGGCAGCACCGCCTTGCCAGAGGAGTCCACCACGACGAAGTAGTCAACGAGGACGGCTTCCATCGTGCACATCGGGGGAAAGAACGAACTCTCGGAGGGGCGGCGTAGCTCCTTCATCAGCCCGTCGGCCGGGCCGTCGGCGTGCTCCTCGACCACAACCTCCCACTTTCCCTTCCCGGCCAAGTAACGGAACCCCCAGCGGCAGCGGATGACCTGAGCCGTGACGAAGCCGGCGGGGAGCTTCTGGCGGGGCATGGAGAACAAGTCGGGGCTGGGTATCTTCGGGCAGGAAGCGGTGACGACGTGATCCACTTGTGGGATCTTGTCCTCCGCGCTGTCCCGCTCGGTCAGAACAAGGACGGAGAGCAGGGCGAGCACTACCCGAAGAGATCTCATCCCGTTGGGACGTGTCACCCGCCCTCCTTGGTTCGCCGAGAAGGCGATCAAGGGTAAGCCGGTCCCGGGCGTGCTTCAGCACCGCCCCCTAGACCTTGGCTTGATAATCGACTATCGTCGATAATCGATGAATAACGATGCGAAGCCGCTGGACCGGGCCGAGGCCGAGGAGTACGCGAGCTGGTTCAAAGCGCTGGCCGACGCCACGCGCATCCAGATCGTGTCGCTGCTGGCGCGCCGCCGCGAGCCGATGACCGTAGGCGAGATCGTGACCGCCTCGGGCGTCGGCCAGTCGACCGTGTCGCACCATCTGAAGATCCTGGCCGAGGTGCGCTTCGTCCTGGTCGAACGGCAGGGCACCAGCAGCCTCTACCGGATCAACGAGAACTGCGTGAGCTGCTTCCCCACCGCCGCCGACGTGGTGATGGGCAAGCCCGTTCCCGCCACTCCGATCTGCGACTGAAGGAGACAGCCATGGCCCACGACGAGGTCGTCAAGCGATACTCCGGACTCGCTCGCGCCGCGATGACCGGCGAGACGATCATCGACTGTTCGGCCGACGAGTTCGACAAGGGCTGCTTCGGCACCGCCGGCTACGACGACATCGCGGAGCTGCCAGGCGGCGCCGCGCGGGCCAGCCTCGGCTGCGGCAACCCGGTCGCCGTCGCCGAGCTGCGCGCCGGCGAGACCGTGCTCGACCTCGGTTCGGGCGGCGGCATCGACGTCCTGCTGTCGGCCCGCAGGGTAGGCCCGTACGGCAAGGCCTACGGCCTGGACGCCAGCGGCGACATGATCGAGCTCGCCAGGCGCAACGCCGCGGAGGCCGGCGCGGCCAACGTCGAGTTCCTGCACGGCACCATCGAGGCCATCCCGCTATCGGACCAGTCGGTGGACGTCGTCATCTCCAACTGCGTGATCAACCTGTCCGACGACAAGGCGGCCGTGCTCGCCGAGGCCTTCCGCGTCCTACGCCCGGGCGGGCGGCTGGGGATCAGCGACATGGTGACCGAAGGCACGCTCGACCCGGTACGGCGCGCCGCCGCCGAGCAGCGGGTGGGCTGCGTCGCCGGCTCCCTGGAGGTGGCCGAGTACCGCGACCTGCTGCGCTCGACCGGCTTCGTCGGCACCTCGGTCACCCTCACCGCCGACCACGGCGACGGCGTCCACTCGGCCATCGTCCAGGCGGTCAAACCCGCGATCGGCCCTGGCCTGGAGATCCGCCCGATGTGCGAGGCCGACGCGAGCCAGGTGCTGGCCATCTACCAGGCCGGGCTGGACACCGGGCAGGCCAGCTTCGAGACCGTCGCCCCCAGCTGGGAGGGCTTCACCGAGGGGAAGCTTCCGCAGCTGCGCTACGTCGCCGCCGACACCGAGACCGGCGACCTGGTCGGCTGGATCGCCGCCTCCCCGGTGTCCTCCCGGCCGGTCTACGCCGGGGTGATCGAGCACAGTGTCTACGTCCACCCCGGCTGCCAGGCCCACGGCATCGGCCGCGCCCTGCTGACCGCCTTCATCGCCGCCAGCGAGGACGCCGGCATCTGGACGATCCAGTCCGGCATCTTCCCGGAGAACACCGCCAGCCTCTCCCTGCACCAGGCGCTGGGCTTCCGGATGGTCGGCACCCGCGGACGCATCGGCCGCCACCACGGCCTCTGGCGCGACGTGATCCTCATGGAGCGCCGGAGCTCGGAGGTCGGCGTGGAGGGCGCGTCCATCTGACGTTCATGTCGGCTTGACCATGCTGATATCCATGGACGTCAATATTGACGCCCATGGATGAGCTGACGGTCTTGGACTGCTGCGCGCCCCTGGCGCGAGAACCGCTGGACGAGGAGAGCGCCGCAGGGCCGGCGCGGGCGTTCAAGGCGCTGGGCGACCCGGTACGGCTGCGCATCATCTCGATCGTGTCCGCGCACGAGGGCGGCGAGGCGTGCGTGTGCGACCTGACCGCGAGCTTCGACCTGGCCCAGCCGACGATCAGCCACCACCTCAAGGTGCTCAAGGACGCCGGCCTGCTGACCAGCGAGCGGCGTGCCTCGTGGGTGTACTACCGAATCGTGCCCGACCGGCTCGCCGAGCTGTCCGCCCTGCTCTCCGCGCCCGCCGAGGTGACCAGGTGAGGCGCCGGCTGCTGGCCGAGTTCCTCGGCACCGCGCTGCTGGTGACCGTGGTCGTGGGGTCGGGCATCATGGCCCAGACCCTCTCCCCGGACGACGTGGGCCTGCAGCTGCTGGAGAACTCCACCGCCACCGTCTTCGGCCTGGCCGTGCTCATCGTCGTGCTGGGCCCGGTCTCCGGCGCCCACTTCAACCCGGTGGTGTCGCTGGCCGACTGGTGGCAGGGACGGCAGACCGGCCTGGGGCTGCAGACGGGCGAGCTCGGCGGCTACATCGCTGCCCAGGTGCTGGGCGGCATCGGCGGCGCGGTGCTGGCCAACGCGATGTTCGACAAGCCCGCGATCACCTGGTCCACCACGGAGCGGGCGAGCGCGCACCTGTGGCTGGGAGAGGTCGTCGCTACGGCGGGCCTGGTGCTGGTGATCTTCTGCCTGACCCGGTCGGGCGGTACGGCTTTCGCCCCGCTGGCCGTGGGCGGCTACATCGGCGCTGCGTACTGGTTCACCTCCTCCACCAGCTTCGCCAACCCCGCCGTCAGCGTCGGCCGCGCCTTCTCCGACACCTTCGCCGGCATCGCCCCCGCCTCGCTGCCCGGCTTCGTCGTCGCCCAACTGGCCGGCGGCATTATCGGCCTGCTGCTGGTCCACGGTTTGTTCGGCCGCCCGGTGGTGGGCACGGCCGAGCCGGTCGTCCCGCATCCGGACTCCCGCTGACCGGTCGCCGCTTGACGCGGTCATGATTACTCAATAATTATTGACTCAATGAACGCTGACTGGAGTTCTTCGGTGGAGGCCCGAGCGCGAGTGCACGCCGCGCTCGGCGACGCGGGACGGTTGGCCATCGTGGATCGACTGCTGCTGGGCGACGCGTCGCCGGGCGAGCTCGGCCAGGCGCTCGGCCTGCCCACCAACCTGCTCGCCCACCACGTGAAGCTGCTGCAGGAAGCGGGCATCGTCGAACGCCACCGATCCGAAGGCGACCGCAGGCGCACCTACCTGCGGCTGGTGCCGCAATCGCTGTCCGGCCTGCTGCCGGCCGCGGCCCGGCCCGCCCCTCGCATCGTCTTCGTCTGCACCCACAACTCCGCCCGCTCCCAGCTGGCCGCCGCCCTGTGGAGCCGCGCCAGCACCGTGCCCGCCACGTCGGCAGGCACCCACCCCGCTTCGCGCGTCCACCCCCGCGCGCTCACCCTGGCCGCCCATCACGGCCTCGACCTCGACCACGCCGCCACCCGCCACGTGGATCAGACGCTGCGCCCCGACGACCTCGTCGTGGCCGTCTGCGACGCCGCCCACGAGCAGCTCCTCGACATCGACCGGCTGCACTGGTCCATCCCTGACCCCGTCCGCGCCGGCGACGACGAGGCGTTCGAACGGGCTTACATCGACATCGCCGACCGCGTCCAACGGCTGGCGCCCGCCGTGCACCCCCCGCAGGAGTGAGCCATGTCCCAGACCTACCGCCACCCTGACCTGTCCATCGATCAGCAGCACGCCCTGTTCACCGCCGCCCGCCGTCTGGCCGAGGAATTCACCGGCACCTTCGGCACCGAGACCATCGAACGGTTCCTGCACACCAGCTACGACCAGTTCGCCATCCACGGCAAGATCCCCAACTATCTGCCGCTCCTGGCCGAACGCTTCGCCCGCCAGCGCCTTCACGCCCTGGCCCGCGTGGAAGGCCACAGCGACGGACGGCCCGTCGTGCTGTTCCTCTGCGTCCACAACGCCGGACGCTCCCAGATGGCACTGGGCTTCTTCCAGCACCTGGCCGCCGACCGAGCGCTGGCCTGGTCCGGCGGCTCGGAGTTCGCCGGCGAGATCAACCCCGCGGCCGTGGCATCGATGGCCGAGCGGGGCATCGACATCGCCGGCGAGTTCCCCAAACCCTGGACCGAGGAGATCGTCCGCGCCGCCGACGTCGTCATCACGATGGGCTGCGGCGATGCCTGCCCCGTCTACCCGGGCAAACGGTACGAGGACTGGGAGTTGGACGATCCGGCGGGCAGGAGCGTGGAAGACGTGCGACCCATCCGCGACGAGATCGAACGCCGGGTCCGCCGCCTGCTCGACGACCTCGACATCCCCGCCGCCTGACCAGCGTGATCAGCAAGACCAGCGAAGGAAGGTATCAACCCGTGAGCGACACCCCCAGCGTCCTGTTCGTCTGTGTCCACAACGCAGGCCGCTCCCAGATGGCCGCCGGATGGCTCGCCCACCTGGCCGGCGACCGCATCGAGGTCCGCTCCGCCGGATCGGCGCCCGCCGACCGGATCAACCCGGTGGCCGTCGAGGCGATGCGCGAGGTCGGCGTCGACCTCACCGACCAGCACCCCAAGATCCTCACCACCGACGCCGTCCAGGCCTCCGACGTTGTCATCACCATGGGCTGCGGCGACGCCTGCCCGATCTTCCCCGGCAAGCGGTACGAGGACTGGAAGCTCGACGATCCCGCAGGCCAGGGCATCGAGGCCGTCCGCCCGATCCGCGACGAGATCCGTACGAAGGTGGAGAGATTGATCAGCGAGCTGGACGCCGGTTGAGGGGCTCAGGCAACGGCCACGCACGATCGTGGCCGCCAGCTCACCGCCAGCCTTCACGCGATCTTCCGGGGCATGCCCGTGGTGGGCCGAACGGTGCACTACACCGTGAGGACGCCAGGCAGGCTGCGCATGATGGCCAGGATGCGGATCACGCTGGCCGGTATGGCGAGCAGCATGGGCCACTCCGGGCCTGCCGCCAGCAAGGAGAGCGCGGTCAGCGCCAGCATGTCCAAGACGATCAGAGTGGTGGCGCTACCGATCAGAAGGGTGCGGGTGCGGCGGTAAGCACGCTTCTCGCGCACGACCGCGATCAGGACGGCGACGACGGCCAGCAGCGCCGCGCCGTAGCCGACCTTGACCGCGATCGGGAGGGACCAGGCCCAGGCGTGCACGCTGAGCAGGGTGGTAGCCCAGGCAGCCGCCATCAGCGGGCCGGTCAGCAACAGGACCGTGGCGGCGCGCCGCCACGGTGACTGAGCCATGAAGGAGGCGGTGATGGTGTCGGCGTCGCCGAAGTCGGCGAGGGCGGCACGGGCGGCCTGGTCGGGGTCGTTGTGGATGGCCAGCCGCGCCTCGTAGGCCTCGTGCAGTCCGTCGGCCAGCTCCTCGACGACCTGCGGGGGCAGTCGCGCGGCCAGCAGGGCGAGCTGAGTGTCGATCAGCTCGTGGCCGGCCATGTCCGCGCTCCCAGGGCCGCGGTGATCGCGGTGGCGAACTCCTGCCATCCTGCCCGCTCGGTGCTGAGCGCGTCGCGTCCGGCGTCGGTCAGTTGGTAGCTGCGGCGTCTCCGTCCGCTGACGACCGACCAGGTTCCGCTGATCAACCCGGCTCGCTCCAGGCGGTGCAGTGCGGGATACACGGTGCCGGTGGGCAGGTCTATCCGTCCCCCGGTCGCCTCGGCCAGCGCCTCCTTGACCGCGTACCCGTGGCGCGGCCCCTCCTCCAGGGTGGCCAGCAGCAGCCCGCCCAGATGACCTTTCAGCGCTTCGGCCCTCATACGTAGTAACGCTACATCGGGCCTTCCATCAGGGCAATCGCCGGAGTAGCGTTGCTACATATAGCAACGCTACCTATGGAGGGCGGCGTGGACGAGATCGATGTCCTCGGGCTACCGGTGCCGAACGCAGGGCCGGTCTTCCTGGCCGCGCTGGTCGTGCACGTCTCGGCCGGTCTGGCGTGCGTGGCCTGCGGGGCGCTGGCCGCACTGTCTCGCAAGGGCGGCACCTGGCATCTGCGTTTCGGCCGCGCCTACCTCTGGGGTCTTGGCGCGCTTCTGGCCTCGGTGAGCGTGCTCGCGGCGATCCGGTGGCGGGAGAACGCACACCTGGCCGCCATCGGCGTGGTCGCCGCGGCAGCCGCCCTCATCGGCTACCTCAACCGGCAGCGCCGGCCCATCCTCCACATCGTCGGGCTGGGCCTGTCCTACGTTACGCTGCTGACCGGCTTCTACGTCGACAACGGCCCCCACCTGCCCTTGTGGGACCGGCTACCCGCCTGGGCTCACTGGCTGGTGCCGAGCTTGGTCGGCTTTCCGCTGATCGCCCGTGCCGTCCGGAGCAGACTCCGTCGCAAGGCGGCAGCGGGATGAACCTCCCTGTCAAGGCCGACCAGCAGATCCAGAAGCCAAGCGCCCGAGAAGGGGGTCGCACGCCATGGCCACCGAGGTGAGGCCGCGCGCTGGGCAACGTTTGCGATAGGAGATGCTGGACGCCGACCCACGCAGATGCGGGGGCGGCGAGCAGTGAGGAGCGTAGGTGGCGTGAGCGCGGATGAAGGCACCGTGCCCATGCGCAGGGTGCGCTCGGCGCCGCTGACCTTCGCGGCCGGGGCTGCGGTGGGCGTATTGGGCGGGCTGATCGGCCTGGGTGGCGCGGAGTTCCGGCTCCCGCTGCTGATCGGCTTGTTCGGCTTCGCGGCGCTGTCGGCGGTCATCCTGAACAAGGCGATGAGCCTGGTCGTGGTGCTCACCGCGCTGCCCGCGCGCCTGGCCGCCGTACCCTTCGCGGACCTGAGCGCGCACTGGACGGTCGCGGTCAACCTGCTGGCAGGAAGCCTGCTGGGCGCATGGGCGGGGGCGTCCTGGGCGGTGCGGATGCGCACCGCCACTCTCTACAGAGTGCTGACCGCTTTGATGGTGCTCATGGCCGGCGCCCTGGTGCTCACCCACACCACCACCTTCGGCTCCTTGATGCTGCCCAGCCCGGTGCGGACGGTGGCCGGAGTCGCGGCCGGATTCGGAATCGGCGCCGTAGCGGCGATCATGGGCGTGGCCGGCGGAGAGCTGCTGATTCCGACGATCGTGTTGCTGTATGCGGTGGACATCAAGGCCGCGGGCAGCCTGTCGTTGCTGGTGTCCCTGCCCACGATGCTGGTGGCCTTCGCCCGCTACAGCCGCGACGGCAGCTTCGCCGTCCTGGGCGCCAACCTCCGCTTCGTCGCGATCATGATTGCCGGCTCGATCGCCGGTGCCCTGCTCGGCGGTCTCCTGCTTGGAATGATCCCTGACCTTGTCCTCATCCCTGTCCTCGCCGCCGTGCTGCTGATCTCGGCGGTCAAGCTCGCCCGTCACACCGCACCGGGCGAGTGACGTTCAGGCCGTCCGCGACGAGATCGAACGCCGCGTGCGGGCGTTGCTGAAGGAGCTGGCTCAGGACCCGGCGTGAGCCAGCCGCCACACCGTGGCGGTGATCAGCCGGGCTGCGGCCAGGAGCGTGTCCTTGTCGATGCGGTCCGGTGTTTCGGCGGGCGTCTGGTAGCCCGGCATGCCCATCCCGATGCCGAGCGCGGCCAGTCCTGCCGCGGCATAGCGGCGGTTGTCGGAGGCCATGGCCCCTGCTCGCAGCGGCACGCCTGTTTCGCGGGCGGCTTGGTCCACGGTGGCCAGGAGGGCGTGCGCGGGGCCGCCCGCCTCCACGGAGGCGGCTTGGTGCAGCTGAGCCGCCCCATCGAGGTTGATCACCATCGTGTCCGGCGGCACGGTCGGGGCGTGGTGGGCCGAGCCCCAGGCGCCGGCCTCCTCGGCGTCCAGGAAGGCCACCGCCAGGTCGACCGGTACGGCATGCGCGGCGAGCACGCGGGCGGCTTCCAGGATCGCGGCCACGCCTGAGGCGTTATCGGCTGCGGCCGGCAGCCGGCGTTCCGGGTCGTCGCCGACGCCGTCGTAGTGGGCGGTCAGCAGCACGCGCGCAGGCCCGTCGTTAAGGCGGGCGTGTACGTTGCGGCCTTCGACGGTGACCGGCCGCAGCGGCATCGATGCCGTCACCTGGACGGCCCCGCGGGCCAGGGCGCCGGACAGCTCGCGGTGAAGATCCGTGCGCAGCGCGACGACGGGGACCGCACGGACGCCTGGCCCGGCGATCATTTTGGGCATCCAGCCCTCGGCGTCGGTACCGCGCGCGGTCAGCACACCGGCCGCGCCGCTCTGCTCGGCCTTGCCGCAGGCTTTCGCCCAGTCGCCGGGTTCGGCCAGGATCCATCGGCCGCGGACGTCGGCGTCGTCGGTGTCGGCTACCAGGGGCGCGGTGAGCGGATGAGGAAGCTCCGCGGAGGCCAGGTGCTCGACGAAATCACGCCGGTGCTCCAGCCTTCGCGGCTGCTCGTCGATGTTCCATTCCAGGACCGGCGTGGCATACAGCTCGCGCACGCCGGTGACCGGGAAGGAGACCAGTTCGACCTCGCCGCCCAGATCCCGGAGCTGGGTGGCGAGCCATTCCGCGGCGGACCGCCCGCCGGCCGTGCCCACGCGGCGGCCGGCGAAGCGGTCGCCGGCGAGCTCGCGCACGGTGGCGGTCATCCGCTGGATCGACACCTGCTCAAGGGCGATGGCTGACCCCGGCGCCTGGATGGGCGTGGAGGAGGTCATCCGCAGCATCCGGCCGCGTCGCTGCCCGAGGCAGGAGTGGCAGCAGCCGGCGCCTGCCCGCAGCAGCCGGCAGCAGCCGCATCGGTCGCGGCGGTCTCGCTCCCGCAACAGGTGGTCGCCGCTGCCGCGGCGGACGCCGCATCTGACGCCGTAGCGGGGGCGCCGCAGCAGCCGCCCGCAGGGGGCGGTGTGAAGGCGTCCTGCATGTCGCCGATGAAGCCGCCGGAGGTCTCGGTTGCCATGACGAGATCCTTTCTAGATTCGATGACCATCTAAGCAAGGGCGAGTCTAGCCGCCTACTTAGATGCAAATCAATATAGAAGGACTTCTAATTAAGCTGCAGTTGGCCGGCGATGGCCGTGACCATGTCGCGTGCCGTACGGCCGGCGCCGATGAGGGTGGCGGAGGCGGGGCCGGTCCAGTCGCCGTATCCGAGCAGGTGCAGGCGCGGCTCGCCGATCGCCTGGGTGCCGTGGACAGGGATGAGGCCGTCGGGGCCGCGCAGCTTGAGGGGGGCGAGGTGGCTGAGGGCGGGGCGGAAGCCGGTGCACCAGATGATCGCGTCGCAGTCCCAGGTGGTGCCGTCCGCCCAGGCGACGCCGGTCTCGGTGAGGCGGGCGAACATGGGCTCGGCCTTCAGCACTCCCCGATCACGCGCCTCGCGGACGGGTGGCACGGCGACGATGTCGCCCAGGTCGGCGCCGTCCCCGTGCAGGCGGCGGGTGGCGTGCTCGAACAGCGCGCGCCCGTCGAGCTCGTCGGGCAGTAGGCGGGGCGGGCGGACAGTGACCCAGGTGGTCTCGGCGATGGCGGAGACTTCGGCGAGGATCTGCGCTCCGGAGTTGGCGCCGCCCACGATCACCACGCGCTTGCCGGCGAAGGGCTCCGGGCCGCGGTAGCCGGCGGTGTGGAGTTGCTCGCCGCGGAAGTCGCGCGTGCCCGGGTAGTGCGGGAGAAAGGGGCGCCACCAGGTGCCGGTGGCGCTGATCACCACGCGCGCCTGCCAGGTGCCGCGGCCGGTTTCCACCAGGAGCCGTTCGCCGGCTCGCCGTACCGCCCGCACGGTCACCGGGCGCTGAACCGGCAGGTCGTAGCGGCGCTCGTAGTCGGTGAGGTAGGAGACGGTGCCGGCGGCGCTCGGATAGCCGCCGTCCGGCGGGATCGGCATCATGCGGCCGGGCAGCGAACTGTACTGGGCGGGCGAGAACAGGCGCAGCGACGGCCAGACGTGCCGCCACGCTCCGCCGGGCTGCTCCTGGGCGTCGAGGATGACGAAGTCGGCTTTGGCCCTGCGCAGGTAGTAGCCCGCCGCGAGTCCTGCCTGGCCGCCGCCGATGACGACGACGTCGGTCATGCAGGGACGAGGCCCAGGTCGGCCCGCGCGGGCTCGGCCAATGGGGCGAACAGCTCACCCAGCTTGTTCACGGTTTCGGGGATGATCCGGTAGTAGACCCAGGTGCCGCGCCGCTCGCCGTCGATGAGCCCGGCGGTGCGCAGGACCTTCAAGTGGTGGGAGATGGTGGGCGCGGTCAGGTCGAAGGCGTCGGTGAGGTCGCAGACGCAGGCCTCGCCGCCCGCGTGCGAGCCGATCATCGACAGCAGGCGCAGCCGTACCGGGTCGGCGACCGCCTTGAGCAGGACCGCCAGCTCGGCCGCGTCGTCCTCCGACAGCGGCCCGCGCGTGATCGGTGCGCAGCACTGGCTTGTCACGGTGGTCATACGGCACCCCTTACTTCGAAAACTATCGAAATTATAGGCGATGGTAGGCGACCAGAGCCAACGCCGCGGTCGCGCAGGCCAGAGCCACCGCGCCCATCACCCAGCCGTAGCCGACGGCCTGGGCGAGCGCGACCGCTCCGAGCGGGGCCAGAGCCTTGTCGGCGACGGAGAAGACGGCGATCCGGCCCGAGAGCGTGGCGTAGGCGGCCGTGCCGTACCGCTGGACGAGCAGGTGCGGCAGGGTGATGGAGGCGATGCCGAACCCGAGTCCGAACAGCAGCACGCAGCCGATGGCGCCCGGCACCGTACGACCGAGCAGGGGAAGCAGCAGGACGGCGACGCCCTGGAGGGCGAAGATCGTGGCGGCGATGAGGGCGGCGGGCAGGCGGGTTTGCAGGCCGGTGGTGATCAGACGTCCAGTGACCGAGAGCACGCCCAGCAGACCGGCAAGGGTCGCGGCCAGCACCGGGGAGTGCCCGAGGTGGACGAGGTAGGTGACGAGCAGCACCGCCATCACGGACACCGCGCCGCCGTTGGCGGTGAAGGCGATCACGAGCAGCCAGAACGGCCGCCGGCGGGTGGCCTCCTTGACGATCTCTTTCCGCTCCGCGTGCGGCTCCGTGTGGGTACGGCTGCGCAGGACGAACGCGTGCAGCGGGATCGCCGCCACGCCGTAGACCAGGGCCAGGATCACCAGGGCGTGGCGCCAGCCGTAGGCCTCCACGAGCAATCCGGTCAGCGGGATGAAGATGGAGGAGGCGAACCCGGCGACGATGGTGAGCGCCAGCAGGCCATTGGCGCGGCCACGCTCGTTACCGGCATGCCAGGCCACGATGACGGCGAAGGCCGCCTCGTACAGCACCATCGAGCAGGCGACGCCGATGGCGGCGAACACCGCGTACAGCTGCGCCAGGTTGTCCACCCGCGACCAGGCCAGCACCGCTCCCGTGCCGAGCACCGAGCCCACGGTCATGAGCCCGCGCCCGCCGTGGGCGTCCAGCCAGCGGCCGGCCGTCGGGGCACACAGCGCGGCGACCAGAACCGCCAGGGTGAGCGCGGCAGCGACCTGGGCGTTGGAGGCACGCAGCTCGCGGGCCATGGGGACGAGGAAGACCGAGAAGGCGTAGTAGAGCACGCCGTAGCCGGCGGTCTGGGTGATGGCCAGCGCGGCGACGATCTGCCAGCCGTACCGGGAACGCGGCTGACCGCCGCCCCCGAGGTCGGAGGCGACGGTCCTGGCGGTGGAGCTCATTCGCGCTCGCTGGAACAGGAGATGAGCGCCCTTCCCCTTGCCGTCGTCGTCCAGGCGCCCTCGGCTTCGGTGATGAAGCCCTGGGCTTCCAGGCGCCAGGTCAGGGTGCCTGCCATGTGGGCGATCGCTCGGGCGTAACCCGGGTTGGTGCTTGATCGCCGGACACCGACCAGGTGCCGGCCCAGCCGCTCGGTGTCCAGCCGGCCGTGGTCGCAGATGAGGCGCAAGGCCTCCTTCTGCGCTGCGGTCGGATATCCGTCTGACATGGTGATCATCCCTGCTTTCAGCCGCAGCAGCCGCCGCCGTCGGAGGCGCCGACGGTGACCAGCGGCAGCGGGGTGGCCAGCAGGCCGCCGCTGATGCCGGTGGCCAGGCCGACCCGCTGTTCCTGGGCCTCGGCCAGGTTGGAGGAGCATACGCCGGTCTCGGGCAGGTCGAGCTGAACATCCCGGGCCTCCTCCCAGTCTCCGGCGATCGCGGCGACGACCGAGCGGACCTGCTCGTAGCCGGTGGCCATCAGGAAGGTCGGCGCGCGGCCATAGCTCTTGACGCCGACCGCGTAGTAGCCGGGCTCGGGATGCGACAGCTCATCGACGCCGTGCGCGGGGACCGTGCCACAGGAGTGCTGGTTGGGGTCGATCAGCGGGGCCAGCCGGCGGGTGGAGCCGAGGATCGGGTCCAGGTCGAGACGCAGTTCGGAGGCGATGGAGTGGTCGGGCCGGTAGCCGGTCGCGGCCACGATGCGGTCCACGGTCACGGACTGCCCGGCTCCGGACGGGTCCCGGCTGATCACCGTCGCCTGCTCGCCGTCCGTGGTGACGGAGTGGGCGAAGAAGCCGGTCAGCAGGGTGATGCGGCCGGAGTCGACGTGCGCGCGCAGGCGGGTGCCGAGCGCGCCGCGGGCGGGCAGCGCGTCGGCGTCGCCTCCCCCATAGGTACGGCCGGCGCTGCCGGCGCGGATGGCCCAGGTGATCTGGGCGTTCTCCAGCTGGGCCAGGGCGAGCAGTGTGGTGGCGGCCGAGTGCCCGGCGCCCACGACGAGGGTGTGCTTGCCCTCGTAGCGCTCCCGGTCGGCGCCGAGCACGTCGGGCAGGGCGTGGTCGACGTCGACCGTGTTCTCGCCATGGGCCGGCAAGCCGCTGGCGCCGAGCACGTTGGGGCCGGTGTAGTTACCGGAGGCGTCGACGACGGCCCGGGCCTGCAGTTCCTCGCCGCTCTCCAGGCGGATGAGGAACGGCACGTCCTCACGGCCGTTGGTGCGCACCCGGTCGTAGCCGAGTCGGCTGATCGCGCTCACCTTGGCGCCCAGCCGTACCTTGTCGCCGAAGAGCTCGGCCAGCGGGGCCAGGTAGTCCTCGATCAGCTCGCCGCCGGTGGGCAGCCAGTCAGCGTCGGGCGCCGTCCAGCCGTCGGCCTCCAGGAGACGGCGGGCTGCGGCGTCGATGTTGTACTTCCACGGACTGAACACCCGCACGTGCCCCCACTGGGCGACCGAGGCGGCCACCCGCTGGCCGGCCTCCAGGACCAGGAAGTCCTGACCCCGCTCGGCCAGATGCGCGGCGGCGGCCAGCCCGACCGGGCCCGCACCGATCACCACGATCGGCAGCACGCCGGCAGCGCCGGAGGTCACATTCTGCTCAAGTTCAAGGGAGGCGGTGGTGCCGCAGCAACTGGCGCTCATGATGGCTTCTCCTGGGTCTCGTACGGCTTAGCGGAACAGCAGGATGTCGATGTGGACACGGTCCACGGCGGCCCTGGAGCGGCACGCAGCGTCGCAGACCTCGCCGGTGGCCTCGTTGAAGACGAAAGTCGGGCCCTGGCGGTAGCGGCGGAACCGAGCGCGCATCGCGCACCTCCTGTTTTGAAGTTCATCTAAGCAGTGCCTATAGTGCGGCACTGCTTAGAGGGATGTCAAATTAGCTGGATGTCGAATCAGGGTCGGCGTCAGAGGCCGACCAGGGCTGGAGCGTGGCGGGCGTGCGCGGCCACCGGGCCCATGATGTGCGCGGCGTCGGCCGCGACGCCGCGCAAGGTGTTGGAGGCGAACGAGCGCTGGAACTCCAGCCCCAGGTAGGCCAGACCCGGCCGGACCAGGGACAGACCGCCCTGATGCAGCGGCAGGCCGTACTCGTCCAGCGCGCCGAGCGGCGCCAGGTAGCCGAGGTCGGGCAGATAGCCGGTGGCCGGCAGCACCACGTCCACCGGCTCCCGTGCGCCGTCGGCCCACACGACGTGTCCGCCGTCCAGGGCGCTGAACATGGGCCGGCGTGACAGGCGGCCGTCCTCCACGGCGGCGGCGTAGTCGCCCACGTCCACGACCAGACGGGCCCGCACATGGTGGATCAACCAGGCCGGCGGCAGCTTGTCGAAGCCACTGGAGACCAGCCAGTGGTGCACATCCCGGCCGTCGCGCCGCTGCGGCAGGAAGGCCAGCGGCGCACGCGAAGCGATGCTCACCCGCTCGGCCGTCTCGGTCAGCTCGTAGGCGATCTGCACGGCGGAGTTGCCACCACCGACCACGACCACACGCTGCCCGGCCAGATCCTTCGGGCTGCGGTAGTCGGCCGCATGCACCACGCGGCCGGTGAAAGTCTCGGCGCCTGGTAGGTCGGGAAGGATCGGGCGGGAGAAGGAGCCACTGGCGGCCACCACGCCCGCGGCCTCCAGTTCCTGACCGTCCGCGGTGCGCACGACGAATCGCCCGTCCTGGCCCTGCTCCACCGCCTCTACCCGAGTGCTGGTGCGGATCTCCGCGTCCAGGCCGGCCGCATACCTGAACAGGTAGTCGACAACCTCGTCGCGGTGCGGGTAGCGATCAGGGTCGCCGTCGAAATCCAGGCCGGGCATCGCGCTGAAGCGGGCCGGGGAGAACAGATGAAGGCTGTCGTAGTAGTCCGACCAGGAGCCGGTCGGGCGCGGTCCGGCCTCCAGTACCAGGGGCCTCAGGCCGGCTTCGAGAATGGCGCGAGCTGCGGCAAGGCCGGACTGGCCGGCACCGATGACGACGACAGGATGGGTGGGGATGGTCATGCCGGGGACCATATATCTCTGATTTCAGATATGTCAAAGAAGGGATATGATGATGGAATGTCCGGCAGGAGGGAGTCATCCATGCCGCCATCCGCGCCCGACACGGGCCTGGAAATCGCCGAGGAGCAGCAGTCGTGCTGCCCAGCCCCGGCCGAGCCGCAGACGGACGAGGTCGAGCTCAGCCCTGCCGTCCACGCCTTCCTCAAAGCGCTGGCCAGCCCTGTCCGCCAGCGCATCATGCTGCTGTTCGCCAGAGGAACCGAGCTGTCTGTCGGTCAGGTGGCCGAGCTCGCCGACCTCGGACAGCCGCGCGCCTCCGAGCAGCTCGCCGAGCTCAGGCGGGGCGGCATCCTGACTTCCCGCAAGGAGGGCAAAGTGGTGCTGTATCGCGCCGACAAGAAGGCCACCGCCGCGGCCCTGGCCGACCTTCAGAGCTACCTCAAGTACTGCTGCTGACCCACTCCAGATCGCTCACGCCGCTGAGCTCCGCCTTGGGCAGGGCCAGCCCGTGAGCATCCCCTGCATTTCCATGGGGGCCCTGCCGGCACGTCACCGACCTGGTTGACGAGCACCTGGCCCAGATCGAGCAGCGCCTGACGCTCGCCAGCCGCCATCAGCCCGCCGGCGCCGACCACTCCACCAGCGGCGGGCGCACCGACGCGCACAACGGCTGACCGCGGGAATCCGTCAGCCCCAGCCGAGCCACCAGCAGCCCGGTGCTCACCGCGCCCTCCAGCACGCCCGCGGGAACACCCTCAAGCCACAGCTTCGCCCGCCGGAACATCGAGAACACCCCGGCGTCGTCGACCGTCCCCCACGACAGATACACGAACCGACCGCCCGGCCTGCCCTGCACGAACGGGCCCCGAAGATCCCACCCCGTCTCCCCACGGGTCGCGGTCGCCTCCAACTCCCAGACCGCTGAGGGGGCATCTCCTGGATGCAGGTCGAGCAGTTCGTCACGGCGGTCCCGCCGCTGCACACCGACATGGATGTTGCGGTAGCCGGGGAAACCGGGCGCCTGCCCGCATTCCCGCCCAGGCAGGTCGGACGCCTCGATGCGGATCAGCACGACAGCATCATCTCCCGCTCACGGGGCAGCCGGCTCGGCTCCCACGGGGATCAGCGCGGCCTTGGTCTGCTCAGCCTGCATCCCGGCATCGGCCAGCAGGCCCGTCAGCCGCCGTACCTCCTGCGTCTGGGCTGCGGGCTGACCGATCAACGCCTGCATGTGGAAGGAGTCTCTGGTCTTCTTGGCCTGCAGCGCCAGCCGGTTCGAGGACCGCGCTGGCCTGGTCGCGGGGTGCACTCCATGTCCGCATGCCCCATCGGCCGTCCGTGACGAGGTAACCGAAGCCGCCTCTGCGCTGCTTGTATGCGGCGTCCGTTGCGGCCACCAGGGGGCCAAGGCCGGTGAAGCCCGGCACCTGACGCGGCTGCGCCTGACTCGGCGCTGTCGCGGAAAGGTGCCGCGCGCAGCTGCTGAGATGACGGTCGCTCACCGCTTCCGTTTCGGCCTGCTCGACCAGCTGCTGGGCGGCTGCGTGGTCGCCGAGGAACGCCGCGTCGAAGGACAGCCAGATGCTCTGCTGTGCCTGCTTGCAGGGATCGCACTGGCCGGTGTCGGCGAGCGCGCGCCTGCGCAGCTTGATCACGCGGTCGCGCAGCGTCTCGGGCAGCAGAGAAAGACAGGAGTCGAACTCGCGATGAGTGCCCACTCTCTGCACTGTAAGGCTGGTTGGTGCGACGACGTGGTGCTTTGGCTCATCTGTTCCCGCTTCACCGGTCAGTCCAGTTCGGCATGATCGCCGAGAGCCGCCGTCGCGGACGCTCAGTAGACAGAACTGAGCGAGCCGTACGCCCTGAGGGCGGACTCCTTGCGGTCGCGCAACGGCAGAGCGCGAATCGGGCGGGCTCCTACGTTCCCTGTCACATCGCGTGGACGACGCGTAGGCAAAACCACGAAGGGAACAGGGAACATGACCACCACCACCCGCAGCTCCGCCTCCACCCGCACGCTGCTCACCGCCGCGGCGGCCGTCATGCCCGTCTGGACCGTCGTCGCTCTGGCACAGGCGTTCACCCGCGAGGGCTTCGACCTGGTCCGCCACCCGCTCAGCCAGCTCTCCACCGGCTCGCTCGGATGGATCCAGATCACCAACTTCCTGATCGTCGGCTCGTTGCTCATCGCCGGTTCCTTCGGATTCCGCAAGGCCCTGTACGGCAAGCCCGGCGGCACCTGGATGCCGCGCCTGACGCTGGTCGCCGGCATCGGAATGATCGGAGCGGGCGTCTTCGTCATGGACCCCGGCAACGGCTTCCCCGTGGGCACGCCCGCCGGGCCGCCGGCGGCGATGAGCTGGCACAGCATCATGCACATGGTGACCGGGTCGGTGACGTTCATCGCCCTCGCCGCGGCCTGCTTCGTCCTCGGCCGCCACTTCACCCGCACCGGCGCCCGCGGCATGGCCGTCGCCTCCCGCCTGGCCAGCGTGGCCCTGATCGTGGGCGACGGCTGGGCCATCACCGGCGGGCACGCCGGCTCGGTGACGCTCGCCACCGGCGTCATGATCGCGATGGCCTGGGTCTCCCTGGTCGCCGCCCGCTTCCGCACGTCCGCCTGAATCACGCACCACTTCAGCCCGCCGGAGAAGGGCGTGGAAAGCCGACCGGGCTCCTGACCAAGGTGGCCCGAGGCGGAGTTCTGCTGAGCCCCGTCGCACAGCCAACCCACGCCCACCACGCCAACTGCCGGTCGGAGTAGCACAGGAGGACATGGAGGAGAGCAATGCGAGACGCGATAGCCGGGCCTGCGGCGCCTCGGGCGAGCGCCACAGCAGCGGAATGTCGGCCACCCCGTCATCAGGGCTCAGCGCCACGAACTCCTCGTGGACCAGCACCTCGCGAAAGCACAGGTGTCCAGTGAAGAACCGGCTGCCTTTCCGCGGAATGACCGCCCTGATGCCCTGCCTGCGCAGATAGAGCGGTCACCCCCGCCCGGCGGCGTCCGACGCGGCAGTGGGCGCCACTCTGCTTCTCATGCTGTACGCATATGCGCACAGCGTGCGCTAGGCTGGGTCACCGGACGAGAGGAGCTCACATGCCGGCACCTGACGGCCAGCCCATCCCCTCGGTGTGGGCACGGCCCCGCAAACAGCGCGAACAGCCCACGCTCAGTCCGGAATCCATCGTGGCCGAGGCCATCAGGCTCCTGGACGCCGAAGGCGTGGAGAACCTCTCCATGCGCCGCCTCGGCCAGCGTCTCAACGCCGGAGCCACCTCCCTCTACCGGCACGTCGCCAACAAGGACGAGCTCATCGAACTCGTCGTCGACGAGGTCTACGGCGAGCTCAGGGTGCCCGACCCCGGCGACCCCGCGGGCTGGCGCGCCGCCATCACCGAAGGCGCCCACAGCCTGCGCGCCATGATCCTGCGCCACCCCTGGGTGGCCGCCGTCCTCGGCCAGGTCGGCCTGGCCTCGCTCGGCCCCAATCTCGGCCGTCAGTCCGGCCGTATGCTCGCGCACTTCAGGCAGGCCGGATTCCAGGCCGGCGAGGCGGGCCAGGCCATGGACACGCTCATCGCCTACGTCATCGGCATGACCACCAGCGAGGCCGCTTACCTGTCGATGCTCGCGCGCAGCGGCAAGACCGAGCAGGAGTGGATCGCCGGCCTCCGGCCGCTCACCGAGCAGGCCGTGCGCGACGAGCCGACGCTCAGCGACCTCTACGCCGCGATGCAGGGGGAGGACCCGGCGAAGACGCGGGACGCGAACTTCGCCTACGGGCTGGAACGCGTCCTCGACGGCCTGGCCGCGCGCCTCGGCTCACAGGGCTGACGCCCACGGCCGGCGGCCTGGCCGCGCGCCCCAGCCTGCGAGGAGGGCGGGGCGCGCGACGAGCCGCCTTCATAGGTGAAGCGTCAGCCCTGTGGGCGGATCTTCTCCGAAAAGATCACCACTCGTGATCCCCTACTGCGCCGGCGAGCGCGCGGCGCTCACAGAGAGTCCAGCCAGGCGACGAGCCTGGCCCCCTCGCGTGTCATGATCTCCGGGTCCCGCAGCGCGTTGGCCAGCAGTGACATCCCCTGATACGCGCCCACCAGGGTCACCGCAAGCGCGTCGGGATCGGGCTGCCCCAGCTCGCGGAACTGGCCTGCCACCCAGTCCAGCAGCAGCCGGATGAGGTTGCCCGCCGCGACGTCCAGCCCGCCCTGCTCACGCTTGTCCAGCTCGGCGGCGAGCGTCCCGGTCGGGCAGCCGTAGAGCGCGGCCTCGTCGCGCTGGGAGATCCAGCCCTCCACCAGATGCTTGAGGCGGTCGCGCGGGTCCGGCAGGCGGTCCAGCTCGCCGGTAATGAGCTGCAGCCGACGCTCGTGCTCGGCGAGCGCGGCCGCGACCAGCTCGTCCTTGGTCTTGAAGTAGTAGTACACGTTGCCCACCGGGACATCGGCGGCACGCGCGATGTCGGCGATGGTGGTGCGCTCGACTCCCTGCCGGTGAACTACCTGGGCGGCGGCCGCCATCAGGCGCTTGCGCTTGGCTCCGGCGGCTTGCACCCGTTGTGAGTCAGTCACCCGACTAACTATAGGCGACAGAGTGTGTTACCGTTTCTCTAAGTCAGCCAACTAACTCAGAACTAGGAGAGCTCATCATGATCGTTGTTACGGGTGCCACGGGGAACGTCGGCCGGACCCTGGTGCGGCTGCTGGCCGAAACGGGCGAGCAGGTCACCGCGGTGGCTCGCCACATCACGCAGGCCGACGTCCCAGAAGCCGTACGCGCCGCCGTCGCCGATCTGGGCGACGTCGAGAGCCTGCGCCCGGCGCTGGAGAGAGCGGACGCGCTGTTCCTCCTGGTCGCAGGGGATGACCCGCAAGGGCTCGTGGGGGCGGCCAAGGCCGCGGGCGTCCGCAAGATCGTCCTGCTGTCCAGCCAGGGAGCAGGGACACGGCCGCAGGCCTACCGGCACGCCGGGGCGTTCGAGGAGGCCGTGCGAGAGTCTGGGCTGGGCTGGACGATCCTGCGTTCCGGCGGCATGGCCTCCAACGCCTACGCGTGGGCCGAACCGGTCCGCCTGCACCGCACCGCTGCCGCGCCCTTCGGCGACGTGGGCCTGCCGTTCATCGACCCCGACGACGTGGCCGCCGCCGGGGCTGCCGTCCTGCGTGAAGACGGGCACGACGGCGCCACCTATGTCCTGACCGGCCCCGCGGCGACCAGCCCGCGCGAGCGGGCGGCGGCGATCGGCCAGGCGCTGGGCGAGCCGGTGCGCTTCGTCGAGCAGACCCGGCAGGAGGCCCACGAGCAGATGGCGCGGTTCATGCCGCTGCCCGTGGTCGAGGGGACTCTGGCCATCCTCGGCGACCCCACCCCCGAGGAGCAGCGCGTCAGCCCGGACGTCGAGCGGATCCTGGGCCGTGCCCCGCACCCCTTCGGCGAGTGGGCCGCGCGCAACGCCGCCGCCTTCCGGTGAGCAAGAGCCCTCCGGCGATCCAGACCTTCCTGTCCGAGCCGCCTGCGGCCACCCCGACCGCCCTGCGGCCGGGCGGCGCCCCGCACGTCGCGGCCGTCCACTTCACCTGGGACGGCCACGCGGTCCTGGCCCGCGCGCTGAAGGGCGCCACGGTCGCGTTCATCCCCCGAAGCCGACGACGGCGCCGGAGCTGAAGACAGTGGTTCCAGCGAGCGCCTAGTCCTGGGTCCCGGTGCACCGAGCCACTGTCATCTCGGAGGAGTCCTGCTCATGTCGTTCGTGGCCGACGCCGGCGGCGACCCGACCACTGCAGGGTCTACGACCAGCACCAGGTGACCATGAGGCCCGCCCACTCGACGAAGTGGGCGGGTCTCGCGGCTCACGAGAATGAGGCGACGGCCTCCTTCTCGTCGTCGTAGGCGTCGAAGACGGTGATCAGCTGGGTGATGGTGAGCAAGTCCTGGATCTTCGGGGGGAGATCGAGCAGGATGATCTTCCCTTCGTGGTTTTGGACGGTCGTGTAGCTGGAGACCAGCTCTCCCAGCCCAGAGGAGTCGATGGAGCTGACCTGTGCCAGGTTGAGAACGATCCGCCTCTGACCGTCGCTGAGCGCTTCCCGCACTGCCTCTCTCACCTGTATGGCGCCTTCCCCAATGGTGATCTTGCCGTTGAGGTCGAAGATCACGACGCCGTCGGCCGTACGCTTCTTGATATCCATCCCGGATCCCTTTCTCTCCTCCCGCTCGCCGTCACGGCGGGCGGCAATGACGGTCTTGCGCAGCGTGAGCACACATCCACCGCCGGGCGGGAAGGCGTACTCGACGCTGTCCATCAGGTGATGCATGAGGAAGATCCCCCGGCCCGATGGCCGCAGCCGCTGCTGTGGGGCCAGCGGATCGAGCACCGTTCGCGGGTCGAAGCCCGGCCCGGCGTCCGCCACCCGCACCACGAGCCGACTCGATTCGACAGCCAGGTCGACCACGGCCACGGTGCCCGGGTGAGCGGCGCAACCGTGCTGCACGGCGTTCGCCACCGCCTCGCGTACCGCGATGAGCGCCCCCTGCGCGGCGTCGACGTCCACCGGCACGTCGGCCAGCAGTTCGATGAGGGCGTGTTCGGCCTCATCGAGTAGCGCGTATTGGTTGCCGGCCACCCGCCGCGTGCGCTGTGCGGGTAGCTGGGCCGTCTCCCGGTCGAGCTCACGTTCGCCGGGGCGGTCACCTGCAAACTCTGGGGCGATGCTGTCCACTCACACTCTGTACCCGTCTGATGACGAATTGCTACCTTCCGTGACCGACGGGTGGTTCCGACAACTTCGGCACTCACGCGCGACAAGCCACCAGGCTCTTACCGTGCAGGTAGAACGAGGAACTCGCCCGCAGCAACCAGTCGAAAGCCGACCAGGACCCATCCACGTGGCTGCCACCGTATGACCGCAGCGCGGACGACGACCCTCAGGCCGCAGCAGAACGGTTCTCTGAGCCGCGCGCCTCCAAGGGCACCGGCAGCTACCTCGACACCACCCAGACCGAGATCGCGATGGCCGCCGACCCCGCCACCGCCACCCCCAACCGGCCAGCCTTCCTGACATCGCCGCTGGCGAACGCGATGCGGCTGTTCAGAAAGCCGTCGGTGAGCCTGCGCCTCACGCTGGACAAGCCGACCGCGCGCTATCTGATCCGAGACCGGGATGGGAAGTTCTCCGCCCTCGTGGACGGGATCATCGCCGAGACCGGTATCCAGAGCGTGTTCACCGGTATCTGGTGCGGGTCAGCGCTGTGGAAGCCCTCCCTGGTGGTGCCGTGCTCCTTCAACAGCTGCCGGCGCCGGTGGCAGCCCCACTCGTCCCGGCAGCGCCGGCTCGGAAGCGGCTAAGCTCGTGACGACAGGCTGGTCACATCACTGCGGTAACCGACAGTTGGGGTGATCCTGATGGCTGAGCCTGAACGCTGGCAGGTCTCAACGGATGCCGCCGAAGTCTACGAGTCCTGTTTCGTACCTGCGATCTTCGGCGCCTGGGCGAGCCCGGTTGCTGACGCCGCTGGAATCAGGACGGGGAACAAGGTCCTGGACGTTGGCTGCGGGACCGGCGTGCTCGCCCGCGAGGCCCTTCGGCGGGTCGGGCAAGGAGGCCAGGTCGTTGGCGTTGATCTTAATGAGGGGATGCTGGCGGTCGCAGCGCGAACTGAGCCGAAAATAGCGTGGCGACTGGGCGATGCGGTCTCGCTTCCTTTCGAAGATATGAGTTTCGACGTCGTGGTCAGCCAGTTCGCGCTCATGTATTTTCCGGACCGCGTGGCCTCCCTCCGCGAGATGTGGCGCACGCTCGCGACAGGGGGACACCTGGCGGTCGCCGGGTGGGCGCCGATCGATCACGCCCGGGGTTACCGGATTCTGGTAGATCTAGCCGGCCGACAATGCGGGCGTGAGGCAGCGGACGTGCTGGCAGCGCCGTTCGTCCTTGGCGATCAGATCGAACTGGGCAAGCTCTTTGAGAGCAGTGGCATTTCGGGGGCCGAGGTTACCCTCCATGAGGGTTCGATCCGGTTTCCGTCGGTGGAGGAGTTCATACGCATAGAGGTCAAGGGTTCGCCCTTGGCTGAGATGCTCAGCGACGATGCGATGCGATCTCTCGCCGCGGAATCCGAAGATGCGCTTGCGGAGTTCGTGATGCCTTCAGGCGAGATCATTATGCCGATGGACGCGCACATCGTGACCGCAAGCAAAGGCTAGTGTCGTGCGTGAGCACGAACGGTTCGATAGCCAGTACCGCGCCCATCAAGCCCGGGCCCACTGAGCACGCTGGTCACCAGGTCCTCGTGCCCCTGGATGTCGTCCGACTCCAACATCACGACGAGACCTCATCAGCGCTGCGCGGCTCCCTGCGTTCTTGCTGGTTGAGCCGGTGACGCTGGATGGAGGAACGGCGGTAGACCTCCTCGCGTGCCCGCATGATCTCGCCGAGCGGCGCGTGTTCGGCCGTCACCCGCCACGGGGTGAAGGAGAGCGCGTCCATCTTCCTGAGGGTTTCCTCATCCGAGATGTCCTGCCGCGGCAGGCGTAGCCTGGCGACCGTGACGAACGGCGACAGCCGCTCGGGCCACTCGACGGTGAGGTCCTCGACGGGCATGCGGTCCAGGTCGGCGCACAGCTGGACCTGGATGTCGAACGCGTACGGCCGGTCCCTCATCTCGGCCACCAAGGCCGGCCGGAAGACCTCTTCCGCGGATGCCGGGTCGATGGCGCGATGGACGACCGCGGCAGCGGAGGCGGGGTCGGGGGCGAGGCGCACCTTGGCGATGTAGTCGCCGTGCCGTACCGCGCCCATCGTGAAGTAGGTCGACAGCAACACGTTCACCAGGGGTCGCTGTGACACCGCGAGGAAGGCCAGGAACTCGTCCCATGCCCATTCGTCCTCGGCCAGGCTTCCCTTGCCGGTCACGAACTCGCGGTAGAAGCGATGCCGGCCGGGCGCCCCCTGGGCGAAATACTTCGGCGCGTCGAGGAACAACTCCTGGATGAACAGGTAGTGCTTCACGGTGTTGCAGAAGAAGACCGGTGCGTTGATGAGGTTGTAGTCGAAGGTGCCGGTGTCGGGCTCGTCCTCCAGCAGGGTCGGACCCTGGACGCCGAACATCTTCAGCGCCAGCCCCGTGGCGCGGCCAAGACTGGCGTCGGCGCCCGCGTGAGGAGAACCGTTGGAGAAGCGCACGAGCGCGTCGTGCCGTCCCGGTGCGGCGTAGATGCCCTGCGCGTACTCGGCGGGGAGCCCGTCGAGGATCTCGACTTCTCCCCTGACGAGCCCGTACCCCTTGGCATGCGCGTCACGGACCGCCATGCCGGTGCCTTCGGCGGTCACCGATTCGGCGATGAACCGCTCGGTCTTGGCGATCACCGTCTGCAGCATCTCGTCGAAATCGGGGACGGCGGCTTCGACGTCTGGTGTGTAAGGGATGAACCGCGATGGCATGAGCTCGACCATCTCCCCTTGCCTGCCGTCGGCTGCGGGATGACACCGTTGTTTCAGACCGGGGACGGCAGGACCACGTGTCGGCCCAGGTCACACCTCAGCGTAGGCATGCCGACAGGTCGGGCGGACAGCCCTTTGGCGATCAGATTGTCGGTGGATCGCCGAAAAATCGCTCACGTGCCTCTATGCGATCACCAGGCTGGCCGCCGACCACCCGCCGATCCCGGTGGAACCGTGCTGTCATGACGTCGGCCTCTTCTCGGAGACCGTGGTGGCGACCTCGGGGTAGGGCAAGGCCCTCAGTCCTTCAGTTCGGCCAGCCAGCGCAGGGCGCGCAGACCCGGCAGGAAGCAGTATTCACCGCCTCGGGTGACCACGAAGCTGGGCAGGTTCTGCAGGCGGCGCCGGATCGGCTTCTCCGGGATGGTGGCGCTGCCGATTCCGTCGTGATGCCCGGCTATCGGGTCCTTCTCGCCGGGGAAGCCGATGAAGTTGCCGTCGTTGATCCACTCGGCCTTGATGAATTCGAATTGTCGTTCCAGATGAGCTCCGATGAAGACGCCGACCAGGCCCCGGTCGGCGCCGTCGTCCTCCAGCACGCCCTCCGGCAGCGGCGGGCCGTAGCTGGTGCCGCGGCGGATGAGGCGGTGCATCCGCGCGTCGCCGATGATGGTGGCGTCGCGGGGGTTGGTACGCCGGATGTGCGCACCGGCGGGGCACCGGAAGCCGCGGTCGTCGTTCTCCCGGTACAGGAAGTCGTTGTTGCGGTGCGGATCGGCGCCCAGCGCCGCGTCGTCGTGCTCCGGGGTCAGCGTCAACGGTGCCCCGCTGGGCCAGCGTCCGACCATCTTCGCCGCCAGGAGCGCCTCTTCCTGGGCGCTGGAGGTGTTCGCGCGCAGGTACTGGCGCCAGGCCGCCACCTTGGTGTGAATCTTGCGCACGGCAACGTAGGTCCCGTTGCGCCCCAGCACATCGGGGCTGGGCATGGGCGGCAGATTGCCGGTTTCGTCGGGGTAGCCGAGGATGAACTCGCCGGCCTTGAGGGGGGCCTCCTGGGGATTGGAGCCGGGCAGTCCGAGGCCCTCGATGTTCGGGTGGCTGATGCCGTCGCGGAAGCCGAAGGTGGTACGCCCGGTCGGGAGCTGGCGGACCTCCTGCTGCCAGATCACCCGGACACCAGGCGTGTCCTGGTAGGCGATGCGGGCTCGCTTCAGAGCCTTGTCCAGCCGCGCCGCATCGGGAGAGAGGGCACTCAACGCGATATGCACATCCGCCGTTCCGAACGGCGGCTCCCAATGGGCCGGGGCGCTCTCACCCACGTCACCGATCAGTTCCGCGCGCGCAGCCATGCCTTGGCGAAACGCCCGCGGAAAGCTGTCCAGCGACTCCTGGGGCACCCCCAGGGCCCGCAGTCCTTGGTAGGTGAACGCCACCGCCACCCAGGCGTCCTGGCTCGGGTCCGCACTGTGGAAACCACCCTCGATCGCCGGGAGCAGCCGCCGCAGCAGGGAACGTCCGGCGTGGCGGTCATCTATACGGAGGAGGATGAACCTTCCCTCGTACGGCGCAGGCCGTGGATGCAATGCCCCGCTTTGGATGTCGTCGATCTCGATGCCCACGCCGGCTCCGCTCGGGCTTGCCCCCGCGTTCATGATCGTTTGCGCCTCCGCATCGGTCTTTCCCTGGACAACCCCGTGGCGGCCGGCTCACGCCCGCCGTCGCGGTCCATGACGCGCCGGGCTCACCGCCGCGGCACCGTGCGCTCCGGCGGCCGCCCGCGTCGCCCCCCGCTGCGACGTTGGCTCAGCCTTAGGGGTTGGTTGTCTTATGGGTTCTAGCCTGCGGCTTCCTCCATCAGCTTCTGGAACGCCGGTGTGGCCAGCAACTCGGCGTTCGCCGGGTTGTCCAGCGCCGCCCGGAACTCAGGGGTGTCCAGCACCGCCTGGAATGCCTCGTTCACGCGTTGGTCCTTCCAGATCTGCTGAACGGTCAGATCGGGATAGGAGCTGACGAAGACCCCCGCGGGCGCCTGCTGGGCGATGAACCAGTCCTTCACCTTCGGATCGGTGATACCGGGGAACCCTTCGGCGTGCGAGAAGACCTTGTCGAAGCGGGCCCCGATCGCCGTCTTGCCGAAGTCGTCGATGTAGGTGTCCCAGGAGCCGTCGAAGACGCTGGCGAACATGTGCCGGGTGTCGTTGTCGAAAATCACGTGGCGTGCGTCGTGCAGGGTGCCGATCTGGCGCAGCGCCGCTCGGGCCTCCGCGTCAGATGACCCGCCGGCGAGCGTGGCGAGATCCTCACGCAGCGCATCCGCATGACCCGGCTTGATCTTGGTAAAGACGGTGAACTCGCTGCACACCCCGTCCTTCATGCCCGGGCGCTCGGGCTGAGCTGATGGGGTTGCGTCTGGCGTCGCAGTCATGGTGAGCCCCTCCTGCCACGGATCCGTCCGAGGAGAGCCAGGCGCTCGGCGATGAGGCGCCATCGCCCTCAACTCCATTCTGACCACACCGCTGTTGGCCGGCTGGAGGCAGGTCAGCACTGTGAGCGGACGCGTCATCCGCCAAGGTCCGGTGTCCACAAATCGGCGAACCGGAGATGCGAGACCGGCCCATCGATCAGCGCGTAGCCGAAGGGCTCGTGTTGCAGGATGTGAAGGGTGACAGTGATCCCCCCTGGCCGCCCCCCTCGGCCGCCCGTGTCGGCCATTGTGTGGAAGACGTATCTGACAGCCGCGGCGATCTCTCTCGTGGTGGCGATCTACGCTGCGATCATGAAGGACCCCCAGGCCATGACGGCCATGGCCACCGCCTCCGCCGGATGCGCCGTCTTGTTCATCCGGGCCTACGTCCGCCGGAGACTCTGAGGCCGGGGCCGAGGTGCAGAGCGTGGCTCGCGGCCGCCTCGTACACCACGGCCGTGGACGCAACCCCCTTCCTCGGGGCGGACGGCCTGCCATGGGCACCTCGTATGTCGATGGGCGCCTGCGCGAACAGTTCGGCGTCGGGGCGGGAGGCGCGTTCCGGGCCGGGACCGATCACACCCGCATGCGCCAGGCGATGTCACGCAGGGCGGCCGCGAGGCGATCCACGTCGTCCGTCGAGGTGAACAGCGCGGGCGTGACCCGCACGCAGTCACCGCGTGCCACTCCCCCGCGCTGGACCGTGAAGATGCGATAGGTCTTCATCAGCGTGTCGGTGATGGCCACGTTGTCGGCCTGCGAGGTGCGGCCGGAGATGCGGAAGGCGGTGATGGCCCCGTATGTCTCCGGCTCCTCCGGGGTGAGGATCTCCAGGTTGGCGATGTCTCTCACCTGGTTCACCCACCGCTCGCGCAGGTGGCGAAGCCGTGCCTGCTTGACCGCCGCGCCGAGGGACTCGTGGAAGTCCAACGCGGCGTCGACGGTGAGGATGGGTGCGACGTTCATGGTGCCTGAGTGGACGCGGGAGCGGATGTCGGTCATGGGATAGGTCTCGTCGGTGTAGAGACGGTCCATGTCGGACAGGCGCTGCTTCCTGATGTAGAGGAAGCCCGATCCGAGGGGTGCGCCCATCCACTTGTGCAGGGAGAACACGGCGAAGTCGGCGTCGAGGTCGGCGACGGTGAAGTCGAGCTGTCCCCAGGAGTGGGCGGCGTCGACGATGACGTCCACGCCCGTGTGGCGGGCCATGGTGACGATCTCTCGCACGGGTGTGACGAGCCCGGTGCGGTTGTTCATGTGGCTGAGCAGCAGCAACTTCAGGCCGGGGTGGTCGCGCAGCGCCTGGTCGTAGGTGTCGAGCACCGCCTGTCGGGTGGCCGGCTCGGGAATGACGATCTTCGCTACGTGGACGCCGCGCCGCTCGCGCAGCCAGTTCATCGCGTACTGCCCGCTGTGGTAGTCCAGGTCGGCGTACATGACGGTGTCGCCCTGGCGCAGGCGGTTGTACCCCGAGATGAGGTTCTGGAGCGCCTCGGTGCCTCCCCTCGTGAGGGCGATCTCCTCACGAGAGACGCCGAGCACGGCGGCGATGCGGTCGCGAACCAGGTCGGCGCGCGGCTTGTACTCGGTGCGCAGCAGGTGGGAGTTGCGCTCGTTGAGGTGGTCGACGTTGCGGTGGTAGGCCCGCCGTACCGGATCCGGCATGATCCCGTAATAGCCGTTCTCCAGATTGACGAAATCCGGGCTCACGCTGAACTGCCGCGCGACGGCGGCCCAGAACCGCTCATCATGTGCGAGCGCTTCGGGAGTCACCTCCTTGGGTACGGCAGGCAGCACGGATACCGCCTTTCCGTAGACCGGCAGAGCACTCAGCCCGGCGATCACATTTCTTCTGGACAGCGTCATAAAGGCATCTCCGATACGTCTCGAGAATCGCTTCCGCACGCCCAAGGCTCCACGCCGCAGCGTTCCTCTTCGCCACCGGCAAAGCGAGATAAAACGCTCACGTTTTGCGAAAAGGTGTGTCTTCGCTGGGCGCGCCATGCCTGGCGCCGGGCATCATCCCCAGTGATGTTCGCGACACGATCAGCCTGCTCAGGCCGACCCGCCACCACAGATGCCGGTCGGGCACTGGCGCACGCGTTGACCGTGCTCGCCATGATCATCGGAGTCGTCTTCGCCCACGGCGGAGCATGTGCCGCCCTGGTGCTCTCGGAGGCGGCCGCGCATGACGTGCACAATCCGCACGCGAGCGCTCCGATCGCAACGGCGATCCCTGATGTCACGGCATGCGCCCACGGCGAACTCCCCGCTCGGCACCATCACGGCATGGAGCAAGACTTCTCCGTCCCAACCTGCCCACTGACGTCCTTCGATCGAGCGACTGCCTCGCCTTCGCCTACTCAGGCATATCTCGGGTTCCGCGGGCCGAATCCATTGACGACGCGATTCTCCAGAACAGACATCGCTTGCCTCTGCGTGCTGCGCGTATAGGGCGACGATTCCCCCTTCGTCATTCCTGATCACCGCAAGGCGACTGTTTCGCCATGCCCGCAAACGCACCAGCAACCTGAGGAATCACATGTCAACGCCAGTGTCTTTCGCGCGGCCTCTGGATATGCCGTCCATTTCGTATTCTTCGCTTTCTCTCGCTGTCGGCAACACGCCGGTCACGTTCGTTTCCGAGCCCTTCGTCGGGGGTGGAAGAGGCTTCTGGGCCAAGCTGGAGGGTTTCAACCCCGGCGGGATCAAGGACAGGCCGGCGCTGCACATGGTGCGCCAGGCCCGTGCCAGAGGAGACCTCGCTCCCGGGGCCACGATCATCGAGTCGACCAGCGGCACCCTGGGCCTCGGTCTGGCTCTGGCGGGAATCGTCTTCGGCCACCCCGTCGTGCTGGTGGGGGACCCCGGGATGGAACCGCTCATGCGGCGGCTGCTGACCTCCTACGGCGTGCGCCTGGAACTCGTCACCGAGCCGCATCCCGTGGGCGGCTGGCAGGAGGCCCGCCGCGCGCGAGTGCGCTCCCTACTGCGGGAGACACCAGGTGCTTACTGTCCCGACCAGTACAACAACCCGGACAACGTCGAGTCCTACGCCGGGCTGGCGCATGAGCTGCTGGCCCGCCTCCCGCACATCGACGTGCTGGTGTGCTCGGTCGGTACCGGCGGGCACAGCGCCGGCATCTCCAAGGTGCTGCGCCACCACTTCCCTGGCCTCAAGCTCGTCGGAGTCGACACCGTGGGCTCCACCATCTTCGGCCAGCCGGCCAGGCCGCGGTTGATGCGCGGGCTCGGCTCCAGCATCCATCCGCGCAACGTCGCCTACGACTCCTTCAGCGAGGTGCACTGGGTCAGCGCTTCCGAGGCGGTGTGGGCATGCCGTGCTCTCGCCGTCCAGCACTACATCTCCGGCGGCTGGAGCACCGGCGCGGTCGCGCTGGTGGCCCGCTGGCTGGCGAGCACCGCCCCAGGTCAGAGCATCGTCGCGGTCTTTCCCGACGGTCCGTGGCGCTACTGGGACACCATCTTCGACGACGCCTACTGCCACGCCCACGGGCTGCTCGATGTCGCCCCCGCGGACGAGCCCGACGTGATCGGCGCGACGTCGGAGCGCGAAGTCCACCGCTGGACGCGATGCGCGGGCGTGACCGACCCGCTGGCGCCCTCCAGAGGAGGCGCACGGTGATCGAGACGCTGCGGCAGTTCCGCTCCTTCGAGACACCGATCAAGCTGGTGCAGGTCAACCAAGCCGGCATCAACCTCGGCTTCTACATGCTCATGCCGTACCTCGCCCAGCATCTGGCGACCGGCGTGGGCCTGGCCGCTTGGACCATCGGGCTGGTCCTGGGTCTGCGGAACCTGAGCCAGCAGGGGCTGTTCCTGATCGGCGGCACGCTGGCCGACCGGCTCGGCTGCAAGCGTGTCATCATGGCCGGTTGCGCGCTGCGCACGCTCGGTTTCGTGCTGTTCGGCCTGTCGGCCGCGCTGCCAGTGCTGCTCGTGGCCGCCGCCGTGACAGGCTTCGCGGGCGCGCTGTTCAACCCGGCGGCCAGGGCCTATCTCGCCCGGGAGGCGGGTGACCGCAAGGTGGCGGCGTTCGCCGTGTTCAATGTCTTCTACCAGGGCGGCATCCTGCTCGGGCCGCTCCTTGGCATCGTGCTGCTGAACGGCGGCTTCACCGTGGTGTGCCTGTCCGCGGCGGCGATCTTCGCGGTTCTGACAGTCCTGCAAGGGATCTACCTTCCGGAACGGCGGGACACGGCGACGCCGGACAGGTCCCCGGTCTGTCGTGAATGGCGGCAGGCGTTCGACGACCGGGCGTTCCTGGCGTTCGCCGCGGCGATGATCGCCTCCTACGGCCTGTCGTTCCAGATGTACCTGGGCCTGCCCCTGGAGGTGCAGCGCGCCGGTGGTGGTGATGGCTGGGTGGCGGTGCTGTACGCGCTGTCGGCCGTCCTCGGGATCGCCGGCCAGGTACGGCTGACCGCCTGGTGTTCCCGCCGCTGGACCCGGGGCCGAGCGATGAGCATCGGCCTGGCCCTCATGGGGGTGTCGTTCGTTCCGATGGCCGTGGCCGCACACCTGTCGCCGCCGTGGCCGTGGGCCATCCTGCCCGCCCTCGCCTGCACGCTTGTGCTCACCGCAGGCACGCTGGTCGCCTACCCCTTCGAGATGGCCACGATCGCCGACATGGCCGGCGACCGGCTGGTCGGCACCTACTACGGGCTGTACAACCTCCTGTCCGGTGTGGGCATCCTGGCCGGCTACCTGGTGTTCGGGTCCGTGATGGACCTGACGGCATCCACCGCCTGGGCGAGCGTGCCGTGGGTGGTGCTGGTCGCCGCCGGTCTCGCCTCCGCAACCGCCGTCAGGCGGCTGACGAACCGCGACCGGCTGATCGCCGGACAGGCGACGGCGGCCGCGACCTGACGTGAGCGTGTCGCCGGTCCGGAGCCGAACGAGAGGCGGCGACGAGGCTGTGCGCAACGACTGCCACAATCTTCTACATTATGTAGAAGTAACTCGGAGAAGCTCGACCGGCCTGCCCGGGACACGGCATGCGATGGACACGTTCGGCACATCACGTCCGATCCGAGGTCAGCACTGGTGAAGGGAGAAGCATGTCGAACGATGACGATCGGACGGAAGCCCGTAAGGCGAAGGTCGAAGCGATGCGAGCCGAGGACCGGCGCAAGGAGGCGCGCAGGAAGAACCTCGCCGTGACGCTCTCCGTCGTCGGCGTCTTCGTTGTGGTGGTCGCCGCGATGTTCGCCGTCAACCGCCTCGGTTCAGGCCAGACGAGTGCCGTCGCGGCCGGCGAGTCCCAGCTCGTCCGCGCCGACAGCCACCGCCTGCAGACGGCCGCGGACGGCAAGGTCACCTTGGTGGAGTTCCTGGACTTCGAGTGCGAGGGCTGCGGCGCGTACTTCCCTGTCATCGAGGAACTGCGCAAGCAGTACGCGGGGAAGGTGACCTTCGTCGCGAGGTACTTCCCGATCGGCAGCCACTTCAACGCCGAGCGGGCGGCCCGCGCGGTCGAGGCGGCCGCCAAGCAGGGCAAGTTCGAGGCGATGTACCAGCGTATGTACGAGACCCAGAAGCAATGGGCGGAAAAGCAGGTCCCTGCGGATGCCGCCTTCCGTGGCTTCGCCAAGGACCTCGGACTGGATCTGGCCGCGTGGGACAAGGCCTACAACGATCCCGCCACTCTGGAGCGAGTGAAGAAGGATGCCAAGGACGGCGAGGCGCTGGGCGTGCAGGGCACCCCGACGTTCTTCCTGAACGGCAAGAAGATCGAACCCCGCTCCTCCGACGAGTTCAAGGCGGCCATCGATGCAGCACTCGCCGGCTGACACCGCGGCCGTTCCGTCCGTTGGCAGCGCTGCGGAGCACGACGAGCCGTATCCCCGGCTGCTGCCACGGCTCCTGCTGGTAGGCGGCGCGCTCGGCTTCGTCGCTGCCTTCGTTCTGGCAGTCGAGAAGATCGCGCTGCTGAAGAACCCCGCCTACGTGCCCACCTGCAGCATCAACCCGGTCCTGTCCTGCGGCTCCGTCATGAACACGCCGCAAGCCGAGGCGTTCGGCTTTCCCAATCCACTCCTCGGCATCGCCGCCTTCGCCTGCGTGACCACCGTGGGCGCGGCCCTTCTCGGTGGCGCACGGCTCCCGCGCTGGTTCTGGCTCGGGCTCCAGGCGGGGGTCACCTGCGGGGTGGTGTTCGTCCACTGGCTCATCTATCAGAGCCTCTATGTGATCGGCGCGCTCTGCCCCTACTGCATGGTCGTCTGGGCGGTGACGATTCCCCTCTTCTGGTACGTCACCCTGCGCAACTTCCGCGGCCACAAGGTCATCGGGGCACTCGCCGGCTACCACACCGTCGTGCTCGCCATCTGGTTCATCGCCGTCGTCACCCTGATCGGCATCAGGTTCTGGCCCTACTGGAGCACCCTCGTCTGATGCTCCGACCGGTCAGACCCAGATGGCGACGCACAAGAGAGGCGCCACGAGAACGGCAAGCGGCCCGCTCAGCAGCAGGCCGGCCGCCGAATACGCAGCCGCAGGCACCCAGCCCGACTCCAGCCGACGACCGAGCAGGCGTTCCAGCCGTTCGGTGAGCCCCGCGTCAGCGAGAGCGAACGCACCAGCGCCCTTCCCGGCCGCCGGCGCCGCCATCCGCACCAGAGCGCGAGCCAGTGGCAACTCGCCGTGCACCTGACGTGCGTGATCATCGGCGATCATCTCGAGCAGCACGGCAACGGCCTGCCTGGCCGTCGCCACCAGCGGCAGCCACGGAAAGGCATGGTTCAGCGCGAGAAACGGAAGCAGCACCAGGTCGTGGCGGCCACGAGCGTGAGCACGCTCGTGCGCGAGAACCGCGTCCAACTCCTGAGCACACAGCAGATCCAAGGTCCCCCGGCTGAGCACGACGCGCCCATGCCTGCCCGGCACGCAGTACGCCACGCACCCCTCACTGGGCAGGACGTACACGTCGTGCATCGGCAAGTGATCCGCGACGACGTCGACCAGAAGCCGCTGACGCCGCTGATCGAGCACCGTCTTCGCGGCCACGCGGATCGTATGAGCCAGCAACCAGACGGACAGCCCAGCCGACCAGGCCAGAGCACCCATCTGCACAGGTCCGAGCCCATCGAGTCCATGTCCGCTGGCTATCTGACGCGCGAGCGTGTGCATGCCGTGCGGGAAGACGGCCGCCAGGGGCCATACCGCCGCGACCAGTCCGACGCACACCGCACCCAAGCCCCCGGCCAGCCCGACGGCTTGCCAGAGCACCAGAGCGGCGCGCGGATACCGGAAGGTCCAGGCCGCCGACGCCAGTCTGCGAGCCATGCGGCTTCCCAGGGCCGCGGGAAGCACCGCGGCACCAGCGGCGATCAGCCAGACGGTCACGACGGCGTTTCCCCTCGGGCACCGAGCGCCTCGCGCAGGGCTGCCGCCACCTCGGGACTCACCGTTCCGACAAAGCGCTGCACCGCCGCCTCGATGTCGCTCGCCTCGTCCAGCGCGGCGCGCATGGCCTCCGCGACGACGGCGTCCTTCTCCACGACGGCCTTGTAAAGGTGGGCGCGCCCCACCCTTTCTCTCGACACCATGCCCTTACGCGAAAGCCGTACGAGGACCGTCAACACGGTGGTGATAGCCGGGCGGGAGGGGAGACCGGCCGCGACGTCCTGAGCGAACATCCCGTCGGGGTGCCGCCAGAGGGACTCCATGATCGCCCGCTCGAGATTGCCCAGGTGCATCTGGGAGCTCCCTGCCCAGTTCGTTCTACTGACAGTAGAAAGGCTACAACTCGCGGTGCACGGCTCCCACGGCCTTGACGATCGGGCGGCCGATCATCGGGGGTCCTCCTTGGGGGAGCAGCAGCCGTCGGCGCACCCCTCGGGCTCGGCGGCGTCGGCGGGTGAGGGAATCGAGATGGCGGGTACGGCGCAGCACGCGTCGCCGCGCCAGGCTTCGCGGCCTTCCTTGACCGCGACGGCGGCGATGACCAGAGCGGCGATCGGGTCGGCCCACGACCAGCCGAACACGCTGTTCAAGGCCAGTCCTGCCAGCAGCACCGCCGACAGGTAGGTGCACAGCAGCGTCTGCTTGGAGTCGGCCACGGCTGAGGCCGAGCCGAGCTCCCGTCCGGCGCGCCGCTGCGCCGCCGACAGGAACGGCATGATCACCAGCGACAGTGCGGCCAGGATGAGACCGGGGGTGGAGTGTTCGGCCTGGCCGACGCCGAACAGGGCGCGGGCGGCGTCGACGGTGACGTAGGCGGCCAGGGCGAAGAAGGACAGCGCGATGACGCGCAGCGCGGCCCGTTCCCGTCGCTCGTGGTCGGCGGACGAGAACTGCCAGGCCACCGCCGCGGCGGAGGCGACCTCGACGATGGAGTCCAGGCCGAAGCCGATCAGCGCCGCCGAGGAGGCGATGGTGCCGGCGGTGATGGCGACGGCCGCCTCGATCACGTTGTAGGTGATGGTGGCGGCCACCAGCAGCCTGATCCGACGTCGCAGAACGGCACGCCGGGCCGGAGCAAGGCCCGGGCCTGGCGGGTTCAACGCGGTCATGACACCGCCTTCCCCAGGAGCTCGATGTCGTCGCCGTCGGCCAGGCCGCCTGCCGGACTGCCGTGGGCGGGGCGCAGCGCGACCGCATGCCCGGTGGCCGCTAGCAGCTGCTCGGCGGAGGCGAGCAGGTCCATCAGCTCGGGCCGGGTCAGGAAGTAGAACGACTGGCGGCCCTCGGCCCGGTAGTCGACCAGGTCGCAATCACGCAGGCAGGCCACGTGCTTGGAGACGGTGGACTGGGCCAGGCCAAGCTCGCCGGTCAGGTCGACCACGCGGGCCTCGCCGCGGGCCAGACGCTGGACGATCCTCAGCCTGGTTTCATCGGCCAGCGAGTGAAACAGCGCGGCCGCCGGCGGCAAGCCCGCGGCGATGTCGGCGCTGACGCACCGGCCACCATCATTCATCGTCATACTGCGATGATAGCCATGGATTGCGATTGATTGACAGGCGGCCCCCTGGCGACGTCTCAGGCGTCCAGGCGGTCCGGGGAAGAGGGTGAGGCAACGAAACCGCACGTGACAGGCTTAGGGTGGCCGGTACAAGCCACCTCCATGCGGGGAGCGGGGGCGGGCGATCCCATCCCCAGCGACCCAGGTGATGCTCCGAAGGGAGGCAGTCGATGACCCGACCGCTCCGACATGCCTTGCGGCTGGCAGTTGTGCTCGCCACCACAGTCGCGGCCGTGAACACCATCAGCATCAGCGCGAACGGCGAGAGCCGTTCGGGCGGTCAAGGCGGCGAGCTCCGTCACGTGCACGGCCTGGGGATCAATCCCGGTGACGGCAAGGTCTACGTGGCCACCCACCACGGCGTATACCGCATCGAGGCGCCCGGGAAGGCCGCCCAGGTCGGGACCGGGCGCCAGGACACCATGGGCTTCACCGTCATCGGCGAGAACACCTTCCTGGGGAGCGGTCACCCCGCACCCGGCCAAGGCGGGCCCTCCAATCTCGGCCTGATCGAGTCCTCTGACGCCGCGGCCACCTGGCGCACGCTGTCCCTGGCCGGCCAAGCAGACTTCCACGCCCTCGAATACGCCCACGGCACCGTCTACGGCTACGACTCCACCTCCCAGCGGCTGCGGGTCAGCGCCGACAAGATGACCTGGGACAACCGCGCCCAGCTCGACGCCGCCGACATCGAGGTAAGCCCGGCCGACCGCGGCATCGTCCTGGCCACCACCGAGCAGGGCGTTGCCAGGAGCACCGATGGCGGCCGGACCTTCCGCCCCAGTGGTGGCGTGCCGCAGTTGCTGCTGTCCTGGCCCGCCGCCGACGTGCTGTACGCCGTCGATCCCGCCGGGACTCTCAGCAGGAGCGCCGACGGCGGCGACATCTGGAAGACGATCTCCACCGTCCCGGGTGGCCCGCCCCAGGCGTTCGAAGCCGTCGATGCCCGCCACCTGCTCGCCGCCACGGACGGCGGCATCTACGAATCCCGCGACGGCGGCGCCACCTTCACCCGCCTGCTGCCGCTGTCCTGAGAACATCGCATCGGGTGCGAGCCCACCTCGTGCCGGGAGGAGAGGAGCTAGCCCGTGGATTCGCGGCGTCGCGAGACGGCTCACGACCGCGACAGTCCCGCCTCCCTGGCCCCCTGGCGCCCCGCCCTGGCCCTGGTCTCCGCCGGGAGCGACCCGTCCGCCCCGTCATCACGACTGGCCACGGAGGCGGCCGGGGCCCGGAAATCCGGTTGACCACGCTTGTAGCGTGGCGGGCATGCAATGGGCCGAACAATTTGTGAAGCAGGGGTTCGTCAAGGTTCGGGCGGCCGCGCCGGAGGTGGGACTAGCCGCGCAGGAGCTGCTGTGGAAGCAGATCGGCCTGTCCCCCGACGCGCCCGAGGGCTGGACGCAGCCGGTGGTGTGGGCCGCCGACATGACCGGCCAGGGGCCGTTCGGGCAGATCATCGGCTCGCCCGAGCTCGCCCGGGCCCTGGACGAGGTGTGCGGGCGGGGCGGCTGGCAGCCGCTCGGCAGCTGCGGCAACATCCCGATCCGGTTCCCGAACCTGCCGCCGGCCGATGACAGGGGCTGGCACATCGACCTCAACGTCATGACCGAGGACGGCGGTTGGGCGGTCAGCGGGCGCTCCACCACGCTGCTGCTGCTGATCCTGTTCTCCGAGGTGGGGCCGGACGACGCGCCGACCAGGATCCGGGTGGGCTCCCAGCGTGACGCGCTGCCCGCCCTCGGTGACGGCACGTACGACCATGTCAGCGCCGGCCAGCTGGTGGAGACCGCCAGTGCCGAGCGGCCGCTGGCCCACGCCACGGGGCTGCCGGGCGAGGTGTACGTGGTGCATCCGCTGACCGTGCACGCCGCGCAGGAGCATCTGGGCAGCCGGCCGCGGTTCATGGCCCAGGCGCCGGTCTTCCTGTCGGCACCGCTGGACCCCGCGGCGGACACGCCGCTCGCCCGCGCCGTGCGGGAGTGATGACGCGACAGGCTCGCCGCCGTTGAGGCTCGTGTAGTCCTTGTCGGCGAACACCTCGGGAGCTCGTTCGATCCATGCCGCCCAGCATGTCGGCCGTCGCCGCGGGCCAGGGAGACGGAGAGGTTGCGGACCGGACCGCAGGAAGCTGCGGGAGTGGAATCAAGGGCCGCGTGCGGGTTGCGCAGCAGGTGGCGGTAGAGGCGTTCCTGCTCGGCGGTCAGCCCCAGGCTCGCAAGACTCGTCATGCACTTTCTCCGTACAAGATACAGTGTATCTTGTACGGCATTAGGGGAGGTGTGTGATGGGATCCGAGCAGGAGCTGCCCACCGTCGTCGCACGGATGTGGGGGCGAGAACCTGTGTCGCGCCGCGGCCCCCGCCCCGGCCTGACCCTCGAGCGGATCACCGATGCCGCGATCGAGATCGCGGACGCCGAGGGTCTGGCCGGAGTGCGGATGAGCAGCGTGGCCGCCCGGCTGGGCGTTTCCACGATGTCGTTGTACGGCTACGTCGCGAGCAAGGACGACCTGCTCACCGCGATGGTGGACGCGGCGGCCCCGGAACCGCCCGAACCGGGCATCCTGCCGTGGCGGGAGTACCTGGCCGCCTGGACCCGCGCCAACCGCGATTTCCTGGCCGGCCACCCGTGGCTGCTGGAAGTCTCGCCCCTCACCCCGCCCACCGGGCCACACACGCTGCGCTGGCTGGACCGGGTGCTGACCGTGCTGACCGGCGCCGGGCTTGCAGCGGCGGAGGCCATCAACATCGCCTCCACCTTGTCCGCCTACGCCGCCAGCTCCGCCACCCTCCAGTCCGCCATGAGCGGCACGGTCGACGACGCAGGACCGGAAGGACTGGCCGGCTACACCGCGCTGCTCACCCAGCTCATCGACGCCGACGGCTACCCGGGACTGGCGGCGGCGCTGGAGTCGGGGGCGTTCGGCGCCGCGCCGGACTGGATCGAGGACGCCGACTTCACTTTCGGCCTCACCCTGCTCCTGGACGGCATCGAGGCGCTCATCGTCCGGCGGAAGAAGGCCGAATCATGATCGAGGTCAGACGCGCCGCCCACTTGGGCGAGAGTTACCGCAGAGCGATCACCAGGATCTTCGTGGACGGCTTCGGCCCCGACCTGTCCTACTTCTCCAAAGAGCCGGACAAGCTCACCGACGCCCTGGCACACATGCTGGTGCTGGAGGCGTTCTACGTCGGCCTGGTCGACGGGGAGCCGGCGGGAATCGTCGCGTGCACCGACGGGCTGCAGCGGGCGGTCCGGCACGACGCCAGAGAGCTCCGCAGGCACCTCGGCATCTTCAAAGGAACGATCGCTCACGTCTCGTTCACCCGTGAGTTCGAGCAGCCTCTGCTCTATGCCAGGGAGAGGATGGCCTCGCTGGAGTTCGTCGCGACCGGGTTGACGTTCCGTGGGCAGGGAGTGGCCTCGGCCATCATTCAGCACCTCCTCGACCTGCCCCAGTACGACGAGTACGTGCTGGACACCATCGCTGACATCAACACCCCGGCCCTGCGCCTGTACGAGAAGCTCGGCTTCACCGAGTTCAAGCGGACCAAGGTGCACCACGCGAAGATCACCGGGATCAGCGCCTATGTGGGCATGCGTCTGGTCCAGGCAGGTTCGAGGCCGCGGACGCTCTGAGCGAGCGCGCGGACGAGGTTCGGCTTGGCCCAGGCGAGGAGTCTTGCACCGTGTCCCCGCCCGGACCGTCGTCGATGCGGCTCGCTCACTGTAAGTTATCGCCTTGTACTGACAGTAGTCGGCAGTCTGTCTGCCACCAGCGAAGGGCCAGCACATGCGCGTTCTCACCGGGTCGTTGATCGCGGCCGTCATCCTCGTCGGCCTCGCCGCCGCCCCCGCCTCGGCCGCCGCCCCCGATCCCACCTCAGCCCTCAACTCGCTCATGGACCAGGTCAACGACTTCCTCAAGGGCCCGACGATAGGCGCGCTCGGGGACAGCAACTTCCTCCCAGGAGCGCGTTAGGTCCCCGGTCCCGAGGGGAGACATGTCGGCGGGCCGCCCACGCGGTGACTGGATGATCGTGCTGCTGGCCGGCCGGCGGCGCTGTGCGGCGATCTCGTGCTTGCTCAGCGAGCCGTCGATCGCCGCCGCAGTTGTCCGGCAACGGTCGATCAGAAAGCACTTCAGCGGTGAGTGGCAAGGACGGCGTGATGGTCGATGCCGTCAGAACCATCAGGATCCGCGTGAACGGTGGCCGCCGTAAGGCGCGGAAGATCGTGGATGAGCCGATGCTCGGCCGCCACCGCCACGGCATGCGCCTCGACCAGCGAGAGCCGATCGCTCACCTGGATGTCGACCTCGGCCCGCAACGCATGACCGATCCAGCGCAGCCGTACCGATCCGACCCCCTTCACACCCGGCACCCCGGACAGGATGCTCTCCGCCTGCTCCACCAGACGAGGGTCCACAGCGTCCATGAGCCGGTGGTAGATCTCCCGGGCGGCGTCACGCAGGACGAAGCAAATGGCGGCGGTGATGGCCAGGCCGACGATCGGGTCAGCGATCGGGAAGCCGAGGGCCGCGCCGCCCGCGCCGAGCAGGACGGCGAGCGAGGTGAAGCCATCGGTGCGGGCGTGCAAACCGTCTGCTACGAGGGCGGCCGAGCCGATCTCGCGGCCGACCTTGATGCGGTACCGAGCGACAGCCTCGTTTCCCAGGAACCCGATCACGCCTGCGGCGGCGACCCAGCCGAGAGCGTCAACATCCTGTGGATGCATGAGCCTGACCACGGCCTCGTATCCGGCCAGCGCCGCGGAGGCCGCGATGAGCAAGACGATCACGATTCCCGCCAGGTCCTCGGCTCTGCCGTACCCGTAGGTGAAGCGCCGGGTGGCGGCCCTGCGGCCCAGAGAGAACGCGATGGCCAGAGGTAGCGCGGTCAAAGCGTCGGCGAAGTTGTGAAGCGTGTCCCCCAGAAGGGCGATGGAGCCGGAGACGGCCACGATCACGGACTGCACGAGCGCGGTGGCCATGAGAGCGGCGAAGGAGACGGCGAGCACGCGCATGCCCTTGCTGCTGGCCTCCAGCGCTTGATCGGTCTTGTCGGCGGTGTCGTGGCTGTGGGGCCTGATCGCATGCCCGACCCGTGACAGCAGACCCGCGACGGTCCTTGACCGCGAATGACCGTGGCCATGCCCATGACCGTGCCCATGACCGTGCCCGTGGCCGACTTCGCCGGTGTCCTGTCCTGACATGCCCACCTCGCTTGCATCTGGCGCGCTGAGCAGGACTCTACGTAGCCATGGACGCATGAGACAACGGATCAGGTGCCACATACTTGCAGGAGCAACCACCCAGCGCAGCGGGCCTCACCCCGCATCCGGCGGTGCCGCTCCACCTCGGCTCCTGAGCTGCTGTGGTTTTCCGCAGGTGGAGTGGGCGGAGCACCGCATTCTGCCGAACAGTCGATCTCCATAGCGTTGAGCACATGATGCAGACGATGATGAACGTGCTGGTAGCGGCGGCTGTTGCGGCGGGCGGCCACGGTGTGGACGTACGCTCCGACCTGGAGAAGATCGTGGCGGGCAACGGGGCCACGGCCGCCCTGGCGCGGGTCTCCGACGGCGGACGCACCTGGTCGACCGCCGTTGGTGTGCGCGACATCGAGCGCGGGGGACGGCCGTCGCCCCATGGGTACTTCCGGATCGGCAGCGTCACCAAGACCTTCGTCGCGACCGTGGTGCTCCAGCTTGTGGACGAGGGCAAGGTGCAGCTCGACGACCCCATCGACCAGCACCTGCCCGGCCTGGTGCCGGGCGGCGAGCTGATCACGGTCCGCCGGCTCCTCAACCACACCAGCCACCTGTACGACTACATGAGCGAGCCCGGATACTCGACCAACCGTTGGCGCGGCGACGCCCGGTTCCGCTCCTACCAGCCGCGCCGGTTGCTCAAGGTGGCCTTCGCCAAGAAGCTTCCCGATGATGGGAAGTGGCACTACTCCAACACCAACTACGTGGTGCTCGGGCTGCTGGTGGAGAAGCTGACCGGCAACCCGTACGGCGAGGAGGTCATGCGCCGCGTCCTGCGCCCGCTGGGGCTGCGCCACACGGTGGTGCCGGGCGACCGGGCAGGGCTGCCGTCTCCGCACGCCAAGGGGTACGAGCCGCTGCCCGACCTGGTGGACGCGACGCGGATGAACCCCTCGCTGGACTGGGCCGCGGGCGAGATGATCTCGACCGCGGCCGACCTGGAGCGGTTCATGTCGGCGCTGCTCGGCGGCGAACTGATCAGCAAGACGTCATTGCAGGCGATGCGCACGACGGTCGAGACGGGGGCGGGCTTCGGCTACGGGCTCGGACTGCAGGCCTACCCGCTGCCGTGCGGCACGGTGTGGGGGCACAGCGGCGAGCTGATCGGTTACCTGACGTTCGCGTTCCGCTCGGACTCCGGCAAGTCGATGACCCTGTCGATCAACCCCTCGACCCGCAACCCGACCACCGAGGAGGTCATGGGCATCGCCGTCAAGGCGTTCTGCGGGTCGGCGAGCCGGCCGCGCGGTTGATGGTCGCGACCGCCCCCGCGGGAGGGGGCAGCCGCGCCGCCCGGGCGTGTGCCCCCACGGAGGGCCTGTCGGCGCGTTGCCGATCAGCCGCCGGCCGCCGGCTTGTCTTCTCGGTTCACGAGTTCGTCGCGTGTCCGGGCGTTGGGCGTTCCGGGTGGTCGCCTCTGCCGCCACTGCTCCATGGCCTGCCGGAAGGCCTCGCTCAGGAGGAGAAGAAGTTCGGCCGAGGACTCGAAGCGGGCGCCCGCCGGGGTCGCGACTCCCATAATCTCGGCTCCGCGCTGCGATGCGGCCACCAGGGCCTCGTTCATCTGCAGACCTGCGAGGAGAGACCTGAGCCAGATCTCATCGTCGATGACGTAGCGTTCGCGCCGCGCGCCTGGAGCCCGTTCCCGCCTGAGCATTCCCTGCTGTTCGAGGAAGGCGACGGCGTGCGAGATGGACGCCGGGCTGACGCGAAGCCGCGCGACCAGGTCAGCGGCGGTGAGAGCGCCGGAGTCAGTGATGTACAGGCAGGCCAGCACCCTGGCCTCCATCCGGGGCACGCCCTGCTGAACGAGGAGAGCCGTGTAGGACTCCGTGAAGTCCCGCACCGCTTGGGGGTCACGCCCATGGCCGCTGTCAACGATCGGCGGCGCCGGAGGCTGGGCCTGCTTGTGCCGGTGCGCACGATGCCGTGTGGCCTCGTGCGCCCGGTCCGCCCCGTAATCGTCGGGGCCGCCGTTGCGGGTGACCTCCCGCATGATGGTCGAGGCGGGCCGCCCTAGACGCCGGCCGATCTCCGCGTATCCGAGCCCCTCGGCCAGCCCCGCAGCGATGTGCCGGCGGTCCTCATTGGTGAGCCTGCCTCCGGGCATCGGTGCTCGCCCCCTGTCTGTCGACATGCACGGGAGCTCCGCGCCCGCACACCCGCTGCACAGTATGCATTCACTCGGATCCCATTGCAATGCACATCTGATCATCCATTGCATTTAGCTTCATACTCATTGCAAAGATAGCCATATGCATGCCACAGAGCAGGACTTATGTGAGCTCTCTTCTTTTGACGAATTGATAAACGCAATGTAGTGTCGCAGACGTTCAGCGATCCCCGAACGTTTGGCGGGGCCGTAAGCAAGGAGATTCATGATGGGAAACGGCAACAGCGGCTTCTCCGAAGCAGGGCTGGGCAGACTGCGCGAGGTACTGGCACGGCATGTCGATTCCGGGAAGGTTCCCGGGCTGGTCGCCCTGGTCAGCCGGGGCGGTGCGACGCACGTCGAAGCGATCGGGACGATGCGCCATGACGGTGGCGCGCCGATGCGCCGGGACACGATCTTCCGGATGGCCTCGACGTCCAAGCCGGTCGCGGCCGCGGCGGCGATGGTCCTGCTCGACGAGTGCAGGCTGCGGCTCGACGACCTGGTGGAGCAGTGGCTGCCCGAACTCGCCGACCGGCGGGTGCTGAAGCGGATCGACGGCCCGCTGGACGACACCGTGCCGGCGCGGCGGCCGATCACCGTGCGGGACGTGCTGACCTCCACGTTCGGGCTCGGCATGGATATGACGGCGCTGGGCGCTCCGATCATGAACGCGGTCTTCGAGCAGGGGCTCACGCCCGATCTGCCGGAGCCGATGCCCGAGCCGGATGAGTGGATGCGCCGCCTTGGCACGCTTCCGCTGATGTACCAGCCCGGAGAGCGCTGGCAGTACCACATCAGCAACGATCTGCTCGGCGTGCTCGTCGCCAGGGTCACGGGCCAGCCGTTCGAGACGTTCCTGCGCGAACGCCTCTTCGACCCGCTGGGGATGAAGGACACCGGTTTCCACGTGCCCGCCGACAAGATCGACCGGCTGCCGACCCTCTACGCCCCCGACCCGCAGACCGGAGAGTTCCTCGTGTGGGACGAGGCCGAGGAGGGACGCTGGAGCAAGCCTCCGGCGTTCCAGGGCGGCGGTGGCGGGCTGGTCTCCACCGTCGACGACTACCACGCCTACTATCGGATGCTGCTGAATCAGGGGACGCACGGGACCGAACGGATCCTGTCCCGGCCGGCCGTCCAGCTGATGACCACCAACCGCCTCACGCCCGAGCAGAACGCCGCCCGAAACGCCATGGCCACCGACAACGTCCATCTGTCATTCGGCCAAGGGCAGCACGGCGGCTGGGGCTTCGGGATGGCGGTGCGCACCTACCGCGGCGACTACGCGCCCATCGGCCAGTTCGGCTGGGACGGCGGAAGCGGCACCTCGACCTACGCCGACCCGGACAACCAGCTCACCGGAATCCTGCTCACCCAGGTCGGGATGTCGGTCCCGAATTCGGCGCGGCTGATCCACGACTTCTGGACCACGACCTACCAGGCCATCGACGACTGACACCGAGCCCGCGCCGGGCAGACCCGCCCTCAGCCCCCTGGCGGCCGAATCGTCGATGGGCCGATGCCGCCGGCTCACCCCACAAGATCGCCACCCACGGCAGCATCGCCCTGGCCTCCGCGACCGGCCTGACGGCATGTCCCGGGGTCCTCTCCGGACCCCGGGACGCGGCGTGCCGGGTCAGGGAGGGGCCGCGCCCATGTTCATCTCCACCGCCTCCACGGATTAGAGGGTCTCCGCCGACTTCCCGCCGAATCGTCACGCCCGACCGGGCAGGCCGGAGATCAGACACTCCCGGCCGAGCGGCGCGCACCGTCGAGGCTAGCCATTCATGAGCTGGGCCAGGCGTTCCCAGGCCGGAGATGAGGCTCCAGGCTGGGATTGCGCGGCCAACCGGGCGATGGCGGGATTGGCGACGGGGCGGGTCTCGGAGCGGCTGTGATGGTTGGTGAACCAGCTCCGGGTACGGTCCGCGAGGGCGGGGAGGCGGGGATCGTTCGCAGGCCAGTCGTAGGCGGCGTCGTGTTCGAGGTAGAGGGCGCGGAACTCGGGATTGGTCAGGAGTTCGCGCTTTTCGGCGATCCACAGGCCGGCGTCCTCGGGTGAGGCCGTTTGCATGAGGATCCAGCCGTCGCGCTCCAGGTGTATCTGGCGCTCGCTGACGCCGAGTTGGCGCAAGTCCTCGAGATGGTCGGCGACTTCCGGGGAAACGAAGAGCCGGTCGCCGCCGCGCAGCTGGGCGAGTTGATCGCGGACTCGCCGCAGCTGCGCGATGCGGTCTTGGAGGTCGTGGTCGACCTCGGCGATGGCTGCCGTGAGCGTGTCCGGGTCGGCGTCAAGAAGGTCTTTGATGCGGGCCAGCGGCAGGCCCGCGTTGGCCAGGGTCCTGATCTTGACGAGCTTGATGGCGTGCTCGGCGGTGTAGCGCCGGTAGCCGGAGGAG